>RKCM01000118.1 GCA_014858325.1 Oscillospiraceae bacterium
CATGGATGACCTGACCGACGAGCAGACCAAGCGGTATATCCACCACTACAACTTCCCGCCGTACTCGGTAGGCGAGGCCCGCGCACCCCGCAGCCCCGGCCGCCGCGAGATCGGCCACGGCGCTCTGGCCGAGCGTGCCCTCGTGCCCGTGCTGCCCTCTCTGGAGGAGTTCCCCTACACCATCCGCTGTGTCTCTGAGGTCCTCAGCTCCAACGGCTCCACCTCGCAGGCTTCCATCTGTGGCTCTACCCTGGCCCTGATGGACGCAGGCGTGCCCATCAAGGCCCCCGTGGCCGGCATCTCCTGCGGCCTCATCACCGAGGGCGACCGCTGGATGACCATGCTGGACATCCAGGGTGTGGAGGATTTCCACGGCGATATGGACTTCAAGGTGGGCGGCACCCGCAAGGGCATCACCGCCATCCAGATGGACATCAAGATCGACGGCCTGACCTACGACATCATCGCCGAGGCCTTTGAGAAGTGCCGCAAGGGCCGTCTCTACATCCTGGACGAGATCATCAAGCCTGTCATCGCCGAGCCGCGCCGCGAGCTCAGCCGCTGGGCCCCCAAGATGTTCAGCATGATGATCCCCACCGATAAGATCAAGGACGTCATCGGCAAGGGCGGCAAGGTCATTCAGGACATCTGCGCTACCTGCAACTGCAAGATCGACGTGCAGGAGGACGGCCACGTCTTCGTCTCCGCTGTGGATCAGGAGGACGCAAAGCGGGCCATCTTCACCATCAAGACCATTGTGGAGGACCCCGAGATCGGCGCCATCTACAAGGGCAAGGTCACCCGCCTGATGAACTTCGGCGCCTTCGTCGAGATCGCACCGGGCAAGGAGGGCCTTGTCCACATCTCCAAGCTGGACACCAAGCGGGTCGAGCGGGTGGAGGATGTGGTCGCCGTGGGCGACGCCATCGTCGTCAAGGTCACCGATATCGACCAGCAGGGCCGCATCAACCTCAGCCGCCGCGACGCCATCCTGGCTCTGGAAGCCAAGAAGAACGCCCAGCAGCAGTAATTTCCAAGCAAAGCAAAATCCCGTCCGAGGAGCTTCCCCGGACGGGATTTTTTATACTTCATGGAAAATCAACCAATGAAACAGCGCATTGTAATCGGCTTTGCCCGCCGCCACCTGCAAAATGATGTCGGCCAGTTCCCGCTGGGTGTATTCCAGCTCGATGCCGTTCAAGGCCAGAAACACCAGCATCGCATGGGCACCGATGCGTTTGTTGCCGTCCACAAAGGGGTGGTTCTTTACCAGTCCATAACCGAGCCGGGCCGCTTTCTGCTGGATGGAGGGGTAAGCATCCACGCCGCCGAACCCCTGAAAGGGGGCAGACAATGCGGATTCCAACAACCCCTCGTCCCGGACACCTGCCGAGCCGCCGGTCTCGGCAACCAACTGCTCATGCAAAAGCAATACCTGCCGTTTGCTCAGCGTTTTCATTTGGCAAGTTCCTCGTATGCGGCGTGGTTCTTGGCCATGAGCCGGGCCGAGAGGTTCAGCACATCCTCATCGTCGGCGGCCTGCATTTTTTCTGCCTGGCTGAACTCCAGAATAAGGTAGCGGGGCGTGTTGTTCTTGAGAATGACCGCCGCACCGCGCTCATCCACCAGCCGGGCGACTTTGGAAAAATTCTGGTTGGCCTCTGTGATGGAAACGAGATTGTTGGTGTTGACCATCATGAAATATCCCTCCCTTGTAGCCTAAGTATACCACAAAACTAGGAGAAATTCATCCTAGAACAAAAATTTCACAAAACCAAAGAGAAATCGTGAAAAGCAAACCTCCGTCCTTGCTGTTCGTTCCCGAGTGTGCTAAACTAAACTGAAAGAAATTGTGGAAAACGGGAGGATACCATCTTGAAACAGGTTTCGATGTTTGCCCGCCGGGCGGCGGCTCTGCTGCTGGCGCTGGTCTTGTTTGCTGCGGCTCTGCCGCTGGCCTTTGCACAGGAAACGGATGATTTCGGCACGCCGGAGGGCGAGCCGGTGGAAGAGAGCGTGGCCTCGGTGGCCGAGACCATCGGCGGGGCGGATACCACCCTTCTCCCGGCGGAGGAGGAAAACTGCCTGAGCTGGCTGTTCGGCTCCAAGAACACCATCACCATGCCCTACCTGAACATCAAGGGCAAGGGCCTGCGCCGGAACGTCAAGCTGGATCTGGTGGATTGCCTGGTGGGCATCACTTATACAGAGCTGGGCTCCATCGGCAGCTATGTGAGTGCTTCCGCCGCGCAGGAGGCCTGGAAGGCCCAGGCGGTGGCCATCCACTCTTACCTGCTGTACCACAAAAAATACGGCTCCTCGGCCAATGCCCTCATCTATACCCCGGTCAGCGACATCCCGGCCTCGGCCCGCTCTGCCATTGAGAAGGCGGTGCGCGCCGTGAAGGATGAGGTGCTGACCTACCACGGCAGCACCATCGACGCCGTGTGGAGCGCCAGCGCGGGCTACAACACCCAGACCGGCGTATACGGCACCTGCTCCAGCCTCGACGCCTGGGGCACCGACGTGCCCTACCTGCAGAGCGTGGAGAGCCCCTATGAGCGCCAGTACCACGAAAAGCTCCGCCGCGTCATCGGCAAGGACTACACCTACATCGAGTACAACGACAGCCGCACCGGCGAGGCCTACGTCAGTGCCGACACCACCCACAAGAGCCTGGGCGGCTTTGTGCAGTACAACACTTTTGTCTCCAACGGCCGCAGCTATCGGTACATCAGCCAGTTCGTCTCCTCCCGCTACTGCTTCGATTTCGGCTCCGTCAACGGCACCCCGGCCATGACCTACTACGGCTTTGGCCACGGCGTGGGCATGAGCCAGTGCGGCGCGGTGGGCTATGCCGCTGAGCAGGGGATGGGCTACCGCGACATCCTCCAGCACTACTACACCGGCGCGTCCATCAGCACATCGGGCAGCGGCAGCAGCTCGGGCGGCCTCTTCGGCTGGCTGCGGAGCCTGTTCGGCTAAAACGCTGGAAAGCGAAAGAATTGCGGAAAATCGCTTCTCAAACCGGGCGGAATTTGGTATACTATACACGTTTGTATTATGATGAATGGGAAGTTGGAGAAATCGGAATGCAGTGGGATAAGGAAACAAAGTTGAAGCAGGAGAAGGAGCGCTGCCGTCAGCTGGCACAGCGCATTGCGGAGGAAGTGCCCCCGGGATCGGCCGCGGTGCTGAACGCCGAGAGCGACCTGCTGGAAAAGGCGCTGCGCCGCGCCGGCATCCGGGCAAACGCCTGGGCCGAAGGGGCCGAGCCTGCCGACCTGCTGGTGGTGGTGGACCCGGCCTGGGGCCGCGTGCCCGCGCAGCTGGCGGAGAAGGTGCTGCTGGTCAGTGAGGGCAGCACCGTAATGGCAGGCTGGGCCGAGCAGCTGGCCGGGCAGGGATATTACCGGGATTTTCGCTGGCGCAGCAAGGGTCGCGCTCAGCAGGCGGCGCTGTTCTGCAAGGCGGAGCCCGCCGTACTGGGCCTGACCCGGGGCTACGAGCAGGAGATGGACACCCTGCGGGACCGTATGGTCCGGGCCGAGCGCAGCTGCGCCGAGGAAGCCGCCCTCATCGAGCGGCTCCGCAGCGACCTCTCCCTCAGCCGCAGCCACGAGCAGCAGCTGGAAAAAACGCTGGCCGAGGTGACGAATTCCACCTTCTGGAAGATGACCTGGCCCATGCGCTATGTGGTGAGCAAGAGCCGCCAGATCTGGCACACCTTCCCCCTCTTTGTCCTCCTGCACGAGCTGCGCACCGAGGGCGTGGCAGGCGTCCGGGCCAAGGCTCAGGCACGCCGGGAGTACAGCGCCCTCTTCCCGGGCAGGCTCCTGCGGGCCGACCGCTTTGCCCCCGTGGAGCTGCTGGTGCGTCAGGTCGGCAGCCAGCCCGGCGGCGAGGGCGGGCCCAAGATCAGCATCGTGGTGCCCCTGTACAACACCCCGCTGGATTTCCTGGAGGAGCTGCTGGATTCCGTCCAGAACCAGACCTACCGCAACTGGGAGCTCTGCTGTGTGGATGCCGGGCAGGAGGAGGCGGTGGGCCAGCATGTGCAGGCCCGTGCCAAGGAAGACCCCCGTATCCGCTACCAGAAGCTGGAGAAGAACGAGGGCATTGCGGGCAACACCAACCACGGTTTTGAGATGGCCACCGGCGATTACATCGCCCTGCTGGACCACGACGACATCCTCCACCCCTGTGCGCTGTGGTACACCGCAAAGGCCATCGTGGAGCAGGGGGCCGATTTCGTCTACACCGACGAAGCGACCTTTGAGGGCAAGGTGGAGAACGTGGTGCTCTACCACTTCAAGCCCGATTTCATGCTGGACAACCTCCGCTCCAACAACTATATCTGCCACCTGACCACCTTCAGCCGGGCGCTGATGGAAAAGGCGGGCGGCGGCGAGCGGGCCGAGTACAACGGCAGCCAGGATTACGACCTCTTCCTCCGTCTCACCGAGCAGGCGGCGAAGATCGCCCACATCCCCCATGCCCTCTATTACTGGCGCTCCAGCCCGGGCAGCACCGCCAGCGACATCGCGGCCAAGACCTACTGCATCGACGCAGGCATTGCGGCCCTCAAGGCCCATTACGCCCGCTGCGGCGTGGCGGTGGACGATGTGCGCCTCATCCCCGGCACCCCGGGCTACTACAAGACCGATTACACCATGGCCCACCCGGGCCGGGTGAGCATCCTCATCCCCACCTGCGACCATATCCGGGATCTGGAAACCTGTGTGGAGTCCATCTTTGCCCGGACCACCTACCCGGATTATGAGATCCTTCTCATTGAGAACAACTCCAAGGAGCCGGAGACCTTCCGCGCCTATGAGCGGATGCAGAAGGAGCACCCGGAAAACCTGAAGGTGGTCACCTGGAAGGGCAAGGGCTTCAACTACAGCGCCCTGAACAACTTTGGGGCAGAGTACGCCACCGGCGAGTATCTGCTACTGCTGAACAACGACACCGAGGTCATCACCCCGGGCTGGCTGGAGGAAATGGTCATGTACGCCCAGCAGAAGCGGGTGGGCTGCGTCGGCGCGAAGCTTTTGTACCCCGACGACACCGTCCAGCACGCCGGCATCGGCTTTGGCATCGGCGGCGTGGCGGGCCACCTGCACAAATACTTCCCGGCCGCCTCCGACGGCTATATGGGTCGGCTGAACTATGTGCAGGACGTCTACGGCGACACCGCCGCCTGCCTGCTCATCCGCAAGGAGATCTACGACGAGATGCACGGCCTGGATGAGAGCTACGCCGTGGCCTTCAACGATGTGGATTTCTGCGTCCGGGTCCGGGAGGCCGGTTACACCAACGTCTTCACTCCCTTTGCCCAGCTCTACCACTACGAGAGCAAGAGCCGCGGCACGGAGGACAACCCCGAGAAGCAGAAGCGTTTCCAGGGCGAGGTGCTGCGCTTCCAGGCCCGCTGGGGCGACCTGCTGGCCAAGGGCGACCCCTGCACCAACCCCAATTTTGACATCCAGCGGGAGGATTTCTCGCTGAAGATCCTGCCGCTGGAGTAACCCTCTCCGTCACGCTTCGCGTGCCAGCTCCCCCGAAGGGGGAGCCCTTGGCAGAATAGGAAAGTCTGTCGTAGACGAATAAGGAGCATCATACTTGAAACTTTCAGCGTGTATAGTTGTCTATAACGGCGCGGAGGAAGCCCTGCGAGCGGCGCAGACCGTGCTGGAATATACCCGCCGCCATCCGCTGACCCTTTACCTGGTGGACAACGCCAGCCCGGACGGCAGCGGCGCGGCCCTCAAGGCAGCAGTGGCGGACGGCAGGCTCCGCACCGCCCCGGGGCAGGCCGTGGAGGTGCGCTGCCGCACCGCAAACGGCGGCTTCGGCACCGGCCACAACACCATCCTGCCGGAGCTTACCAGCGATTTCCACTTTATCCTCAACCCGGACATCCAGCTCACGGCCGACACCCTCAGCGATCTGGCCGACTGGATGGCCGCCCACCCCGATTGCGTCATGGCCCGGCCCGGCCTTGTGTTCCCGGATGGCCGCCCCCAGCGCCTGCCGCTGCGGCGGTGCGCACTGCGGCCCATGGTCTACCGCCAGCTGCCTGCCCTGAAGTTCCTCGCAAAGTACAACGAGCGGTACCTCATGGCGGACAAAGACCTGACGAAGCCCACTGAGATCGAGTTCTGCACCGGCAGCTTCTCGGCGGTGCGGACGGCTCAGTTCGTGCAGGTGGGCGGCTTCGACGAGCACTACTTCATGTATGTGGAGGACGCCGACCTCACCCAGAAGATGCGCACCACCGGCAAGGTGTATCTGGTGCCCCAGTACACCGCCATCCATGCCTGGCACCGGGCGGCCCACCGCAGCCTGAAGCCTGCCCTGTGGCAGACGGGGAGCCTTCTGCGGTATTTCGGCAAGTGGGGATTCAAATTTTGACCGCGAGAGCGGCCTGTGACAGAAATTTTCTGTAACGGGCCGCTCTTTTCTTGCTTTTTTGGTGATTTGATAGTAGAATAAGGTGTAATACTATCGTCCGGCCTGTAAAAACGGCAGGGCAGCAGCGTTGCACGCAACTTTGTTGACAGCGGACGCAGCTCCGCTTTGAATTAAGCTGCACAACTTTTTAAGAACAAAAGGAGTGCACAAATATGAAAGGTATTATTCTGGCCGGCGGTGCCGGCACCCGGCTTTATCCGTTGACGATGGTCACCAGCAAGCAGCTGCTGCCCGTTTACGATAAGCCTATGATCTATTACCCGCTTTCCACGCTGATGCTGGCGGGCATTCAGGACATCCTGATCATCTCGACCCCCACCGACACGCCCCGCTTTGAGGCGCTGCTGGGCGATGGCAGCCAGTACGGCATCCATCTGCAATATAAAGTTCAGCCCTCCCCGGACGGTCTGGCACAGGCCTTCATCCTGGGCGAGGAGTTCATCGGCGACGATTGCTGCGCCATGATCCTGGGCGACAACATCTTCTACGGCAACGGCTTCTCCAAGATCCTGAAGACCGCCGCCGCCAACGCCGAGACCAAGAGCCGCTGCACCGTGTTCGGCTACTATGTGCCGGACCCCGAGCGCTTTGGCATCGTGGAGTTTGATAAGGACGGCAAGGTGCTGAGCGTGGAAGAAAAGCCCGAGCACCCCAAATCCAACTACGCCATCACCGGCCTGTACTTCTACAACAAGGAAGTCGTCCAGATGGCAAAGCAGGTCAAGCCCTCCGCCCGCGGCGAGCTGGAGATCACCACCCTGAACGATATGTACCTGAAGAAGGGCGAGCTGGACGTCCAGCTGCTGGGCCGCGGCTTTGCATGGCTGGATACCGGCACCATGGACAGCCTGGTGGACGCCGCCGACTTTGTGCGGATGATCGAGAAGCGCCAGGGCATCAAGATCAGCGCCCCGGAGGAGATCGCCTTCAAGTATGGCTGGATCGACCGCGAGACCCTGCTGGCAAGCGCAGAGCGCTACGGCAAGAGCCCCTATGGCCAGCACCTCAAGAACGTGGCCGACGGCAAACTGAGATATTGATCCGAAAGAGAGGCAGAACTGCATGAAAATTATCGTCACTGGCTGCAAGGGCCAGCTGGGCACCGAGATCATCAAGCAGCTGCGGGAGGGCCGCAGCGAGATCGGCGTGCTCCCCGAAAAGCTGCTCAACGCCACTGTCATCCCGGTGGACCTGCCCGAGCTGGATATCTCCAATTACAAGATGGTGGATGATTTCGTCCGCCGCCAGCGCCCGGACGTCATCATCAACTGCGCCGCCTACACCAACGTGGATGGGTGCGAGGTGAACCACGACGCGGCCTTCAAGGCCAACGCCATCGGCCCCCGCAATCTGGCCCAGGCTGCCACCAAGACCGGCGCCCGGCTGGTGCACGTCTCTACCGATTACGTCTTCTCCGGCCGGGAGAACGGCGGCATCGCGCAGGACGAGGCCACCCTGCCCGGCCCCATCAGCGCCTACGGCTCCACCAAGCTCATGGGCGAAAAGTACGTGGAGCAGTTCTGCCACCGCCACTTCATCGTCCGCACCGCCTGGCTCTACAGCTACTACGGCAAAAACTTTGTCAAGACCATCGTGAACGCAGGCCGGAAGTTCGGCAAGCTGGAAGTGGTCAACGACCAGTGCGGCAACCCCACCAACGCCGTCGATCTGGCCCATGAGATCCTGCAGCTCTGCGTCACCCACGAGTACGGCCTGTACCACTGCACCGGCGAGGGCATCTGCTCCTGGTACGATTTCGCTTCCGAGATCATCCGCCTCTCCGGCGTGGACGCCACGGTGGCCCCCTGCACCAGCGAGGAGTACAAGGCAAAGCACCCCGAAAGCGCCGACCGCCCCAAGTGGAGCGCACTGGACAATCGGATGCTGCGCTGCACCGTCGGCAACGACGTCCGCGACTGGAAGGAAGCCCTGGCCTGCTTCTTCGCCCATTGGGACGGCGAAAATGGCATGAAAGATTAACAAGAGAAACAAGCTCGCCCTCTCAGGCCGCCTTGCGGCGTCCAGCTCCCCCAAAGGGGGAGCCAAGACCTCTCCCCTTGGGAGAGGTGTCTGCGCAGCAGACGGAGAGGGCGAGGATGCGAACAATTATAGAAGGATCGATTTATTATGAAAACTTACCTTATCACCGGCTGCGCCGGTTTCATTGGCTCCAACTTTGTGCATTATATGCTCAAAAAGTACCCCGAGATCCTGCTGGTCAACCTGGATAAGCTGACCTACGCCGGCAACCTCGAAAACCTGAAGGACGTGGAGGGCGACCCCCGCCATGTCTTCGTGCAGGGCGATATCTGCGATAAGGAGCTCGTCGAGAGCCTGTTCGCCAAGTATGATTTCGATTACGTCATCAACTTTGCCGCCGAGAGCCACGTGGACCGCTCCATCAAGAACCCCGAGATCTTCGTCCAGAGCAACGTCATGGGCACCGTGAACCTGCTGCAGCGGGCCAAGGAGGCCTGGTACGACGCCGACGCCAAGACCTGGAAAGAGGGCAAGAAGTACCTGCAGGTGTCCACCGATGAGGTCTACGGCGCTCTGGG
>RKCM01000035.1 GCA_014858325.1 Oscillospiraceae bacterium
GGGGGGGGGGGTATACAATGAGATTTGAAGACCAACGAAACAGCGGGAAACTGGACAGCGAAAAGGGCCTTCCGGGGAGGTGACAGCGGGATTGAGGAATGAGAGACTCTGTGAGGAGAGTCGATCACAGCAACGGACAAACATAAGAGCAATGAAAGGAATGAGAACGTTGAAACAGAAAAAACGGAATCGGTTGTTGGCCGCCCTGCTGGCGGTTGCCATGATGTTCCAGATGCTCCCCTTGATGGCCTTTGCCGATGAGGGAAAAGGTTCGACAGCGGAAAAGGTGCGGCTCAACGGCCAATACTACACGCTTCTGGAGGCAGTAAATCTGGCAAACAGCGGTGATATCATCTACCTGGGCAAAGGCGAATACTCGCTGGGCAATACACAGTTCGTAACGAACAAGAGCCTGACTTTTGTGGGCGCTGGTATCGGTGAAACAACGTGGCAAATTCGGGCTCCGGAGAAGCCCTATGGGGCTGGTGACAATTGGCATAGTGAAAGCGATGGCGATGGGCATGATGGCTGGTGCGATTACAGTTTTGAAGGCAGCGATAGCATCACTTTCCAGAATATGACGCTTATCGGCAGTGTAGATTCGGACGGAAAAATCCACGCCCACAATCTACAGGGCTTCGTTCGTATCCAGCATATCACGTTGGAAAATTGTGATTTCAAAGGGCGTGCGGATTACTGGGGCTATGCATCGACTACATTTAACAACGTTACCTTCTATGCCCCCGGCACACCAGAGTTTGAAGTCGGTAAAACAGATTATTCTTTGTGGACATATACAGGAAGTGAGTACACATTCAGAAATTGCACATTCCATTCCAACGGTAAAACCATAAATGTTTATCGTCACGGTGACCCTGGCCATGATGTGACGGTTGATTTTGATAACTGCACCGTGTATTCTCCTTCCACTGAAGGAAAGCAGGCGCTGAAAATCGACGACTCCCTTATGGGATATTCTAAATTCTTCCTGAACATCACCAACCCGGATGTCACAGCAACCCGGGATGACATCACCTGCTCTCAGGTCTTCGGGTTTGGCGGCAAAACGTACTGTAATAAAGGCAAAACAGATGTGAAGATAAACGGTGAGGTGGTGTGGTCTGGGGGCAAGAAGCTGACCCACAGCTATACCGATGGTGCAAAAGACAAGGCTTATAAAATCGAAACCGCTAATTGTTCGGATTGGAAGAAGACGGAGGTTGAGCGGATTTACGAGCGGGATGTGACCCGTAAGTGCCAATATTGCGGCTGGGAAGAACCCTACAAGGAACGTGCCAGCGTGTACAGCCTCCAGTATAACCTGAACGGGGGCACCGAGGCAGAGGGCGAAAATTACGACGATACTCTCCGGCGCCAGGATGAAAAGTTTACCCTTGCAGCAGCTCCCAGCCGCGAAGGATATGACTTTGTGGGCTGGAAAGATGCTGCCGGCTGGACTTACTCTGCCAAGGCAGAAACTGTCCTGAAAAGAGATACCGTGCTGACCGCGCAGTGGGCAGACCCGGCCAATGATCCGATCCTGACCGTTGAGGGCGGGACCATCACGGCCAAGAAAGACGGCGCAGAACTGACCCTGAACATTCAAGAAGTTGGCGACACGCAGAAAACAACCGTTCCGGCGGGAGCAGAGGTGACGGTGGAACTGAACAAGGACGCCATCCCCCAGAATATGAACTTTGACCGCTGGACTCTGGACGGCTGGACTCTGGACGATGAGACGCTGAAGAGCGAACTGGACGCCCTCCTGAATCAGGAAACGATCAAGTTTACCATGCCGACTCATGACCTGAGCGTGGAGGCTGTGTATCAGGGGACTGCGGGGGACAGCGGTGATTCCAGCATCATCGGTACCGTGGTGATAGGCGCAGCCGGAGCCGCCGTGCTGGGCTGGGGCACTTATCAGCTGGGCACCGAGTGCCTCAAGAAGTACTACGGTCTGCCTTACTTCCCCAGCAACCGCAGTGTGCTGGCCATGATGCTGTGGGAGGATGCAGGCAAGCCCATGCCCGAATCCGAACTGCTCTACCCCGATGTGGGCCAGGAAGAGCAGGATATGGACCTGCAGCATGCCGCCCGCTGGGCCATGGAGAACGAGCTTTTCCCTGACCTGAACGATGAGGGTACGGCAGAGGAAGAGAGGAAATTCTACCCGGACAATACCGTGAGCAAGATCAGCGCTCTCCGCGCATGGCGCAAGGCGCAGGAACTGAAGCAGAAGGCTTAAACGGTGGTTTTTCTCAAAAGAATGGGTGCCTTTTGTCAAAACTTCACAGACTCGGCGGAAAAACGGAAAAACAGCTGTACAAGACGCAGAAAATCCCGGCTCGATGCAAGTTTTTTGTGTCGAAAGGGTAAAGTTGTGGTAGAATAAGAGCGGATATGCACACAAACGTCTGATTGTTCAACAAAAAAGGAACATTAAGGAGTTGCAATTATGTCTGTCATCACCCCGAAGGATTGCTTTCTGCACACAAAGGTCGCGGACCTGCGTCTGATCTCCTGCCCCGGCGCTGAGGAGCTTACGAACCTCATCGACAACCACCTGGTGCGCTGGGCGGGCGAGGCCGGGATCCAGAAGGAAACGTTCATCATCCCTGCCGAGTGCCCCCGCTTCCAGAGCGGCGACGCCAAGGGCCTGGTCAAAGAGGCTGTGCGCGGCGACGATATCTACATCGTTGTGGACCCGGGCAACTACAGCGTCACGTATAATCTGTTCGGCTACGAGAACCACCTCTCCCCGGACGATCACTTTGCCAACCTCAAGCGCATCATTCAGGCTGTGGCCGGTAAGGCACACCGCGTTTCCGTCATCATGCCCAGTTTGTACGGCGGCCGCCAGCATCGCCGCGTCGTCCGCGAGAGCCTGGACTGCGCAGTGGCCCTGCAGGAGCTGCAGGCCATGGGCGTGAAGAACATCATCACCTTTGATGCACACGATCCCCGCCTGATGAACGCGGTGCCCCTGATGAGCTTCGACAACGCCATGCCCACCTATCAGGTCCTGAAGAACCTGCTCAAGAAGAACCCGGACATCTCCTTTGATAAGGATAAGTTCATCGTGGTCAGCCCCGACGAAGGCGCTATGAACCGCAATATGTACTTCTCCAGCGTCCTGGGCTGCAACCTGGGCATGTTCTATAAGCGCCGCGATTACACCCGCGTCGTCAACGGCCGCAACCCCATCGTGGCCCATGAGTATCTGGGTGACTCCGTGGAGGGCAAGACCGTCTTCATCGCCGACGACATCATCGCTTCCGGCGAGAGCATGCTGGAGGTCGCCAGCAACCTGAAGGAGCGCGGTGCCAAGCGGATCATTGCCGACGCCACCTTCCCGCTCTTCACCAGCGGTCTGGACAAGTTCGACAAGGCAGTGGAAGAGGGCAAGCTGGACTATGTGGTCGGCACCAACCTGACCTACCGCAAGCCCGAGCTGCTGACCCGCGACTGGTATGTCGATGTGGACGTGTCCAAGTATGCGGCGTACTTCGTCGTGGCCCTCAACCACGATATGTCCGTTTCCAGCATCATCGACCCCATCAAGAAGATCGAGGCCCTGCTGGCAAGCCGCCAGTAAGCGCTTGCTCCCCATGCTTTTTCTGCCGCACAGTTTTGCGCTGTGCGGCAGTTTTTGTGTGTGGAGGTTCCGTTTTGGCCCCGAGTGTGCTATACTAGCCCCGTAATGTTACGTCAGGAGCGGCAAACTATGAAAGCAACCATCGTCATCCCCAACATCAACGGCAAGGGCTGGCTTAAGGATTCCATTGAATCCATCTATGCCCAGACCGAACAGGATTTTGAGCTCATCGTGGTGGACAACGGCTCCACCGACGAGAGCCTGGCCCAGGCCCGCAGCTACTGCGCCCGGCCCAACTTCACCCTCATTGAAAACGGCGAGAACACCGGCTTCTCCCATGCGGTCAACCAGGGCATCGCCCGGGCAAAGAGCGAGTTCGTGGTCCTCTTCAACAACGACGCCTTTGCCGAGCCCCAGTGGCTGGCCGAGCTCATCCGCACCGCCCGGCAGGACCCGAAGATCTTTGCGGTGCAGAGCCTGATGATCCGCCACTTCGACCGGGAGCTGGCCGACGACGCCGGGGATTACGTCACCTGGATGGGCTTTGCCTGCAAGACCGGCGATGGCCGCCGGGCCAGCCGCTACACCCGGCAAAAGCGCATCTTCTCCGCCTGCGGCGGCGCGGCCCTCTACCGCAAGAGCATCCTGGACGAGATCGGCGGCTTCGATGAGAACTTCTTCGCCTATTTTGAGGACGTGGACCTGAGCTGGCGGGCCAACAACGCGGGCTACAAAAACGTCCTCTGCCCCACGGCCCGGTGCTACCACATCTGCGGCGCATCTACCGGCGCGGTGAAGTACAACGCCTTCAAGAGCCGCCAGAGCGGCCGCAACAGCATTCTTCTTCCCCTCAAAAACGAGCCCCTGCTCATGCTGGTGCTGAACTTTCTGCCGCTGGCGCTGGGCTACCTGCTCAAGTGCTATAAGTTCCACAGGCAGGGCTTTGGCGACGCCTGGGATCAGGGGATGCGGGAGGCCTTCGCCCTGCTCAAAGATGGGCGCCTCGGCAAGCGCCCCTTCCGCTGGCGGGACCTGCCCCACTACGTCCTCATGGAATTCTGGATGATCTGGAACATGGTGCCCTACCTCTGGTATCGCCTCGTGGTGGTGCGGTTCGATTTGAAGTAAAATGCAAAAACACCCCGCTGTCTTCGGACGCTTTCAGCGTCTTGGACAGCGGGGTTGTTTTGGTTGTGGGGAGTGAATCAGGCAGCCGGGCTTTCGGAGGCGGCTTCGCTGCCTGCCGCGCTGCTGGTGCTTTCGCTCTCTGCGGCATCTTCGCTCGGAGTTTCTGCAGCCGCTTCACTGGGGGCGGCGGCCTCGCTGGCGGCGGCCGAGTCGCCTGCGGCGGCGAGGATGGCATCCTGCACTTCGCTCTCTGCCATGGGCATGGGCTCGCTGGCGGCAGCCGAGGTGACGGAGCCGGGCTTCGTCTCGCTGTCGGTCAGGCCGGTGAGGTACCAGCTGCCGCTCTGGCGGGTAAAGAGGTAATCCATATACTTCACCGGCGTATCGTCGGCGGCAGCGGTGAGGATGCTGTCCTCAGAGTTCTGGGTGGGGATGTAGCCCACGGTGACGTGGAGGGTGCCGTCCTTTTTGAAGAGCCGGGTCACAGTGGCGCGGTAGCTGCCCACGCTGCCGGTGACGGGGATCTTGTAGCACTGGGTGCTCTCATCGAACTCGATGGTCATATCCTCCATCTCGAAGGTCTTGTGGGTCATCTTGAAGCTGGGGCCCACCAGCTTTGCCAGATAGACGTCCACATCCACCGAGGGGATGAGCAGCTGGTCGGTGTCCGGGTCGGTGTTGTAATTGTCAAAGCTGCCCTGCGTCTCCTGGATGCTGTAGACGCAGCCCCACACGGCCGCCTCCCGCAGCGTCAGGTCGTTGATGTTCTCAATGCCCTCAAACGGCACGGGGTCAAAGAGGACGAGGCCCTCCAGCTTATCCTCGTATTCCTGCCGCTGGGCGGTATCGTCAAAGAGCTTGGCCACGGCTTTCACGCTCCCGCGCAGCACGGTCGCTGCGCCGATGAGCACCAAAACCATGATGAGCAGGCCCAGTGCCTGCCGCCCGCGGCGGCGGTGGAGCCGGGCGTGTTCTTCCGGGGTCATCGTTGTTTTCATAGATTGCATCGTCTCCAAAGGTGTTTCATTTTCGTGGGAGCGCGGGTTTTGGCCCGGGCCCCACTGCCCAGTATACCACATTCTGCGCCGGAGCGCAAAACCCGGGCCGTGGAGTTTTTGTGAAAGCTTACTCCCAGTCCTTCCAGATGTCGGGCTGGTAGCCCACGGTGGCCTTTTTGCCGTTGCGGACGATGGGGGTCAAAAACAGCTGCTGGTTTTCAAACAGCTTGTCCTCCTTCTGCCAGTCCACCAGAGCGTCCAGCAAAGCCAGCGTCTGTTTGTCCTTGGCCTGGGGGTTCACGAGCTTTTCCCAGCCGCCCAAGGCGCGGGCAACGTTCTCAAACTCGCCCCGGCTCATTTCCTTTTCCTTCAGGTCGATCATCTGGAATTTGATGCCCCGCTCCTTGAAATACCGCTGGGCCTTTTTGGTGTCGAAGCATTTGGTGGTGCCAAAGATCTGAATGTTCATGCTGTGCCTCCTGTGCGTATCTTTTTTCATTATAACATAGGCATATCGGAGAGGGAAGAGGGAACCCTAGAGAAAAGGAGGTTTTGCCATGAAAGCATTTGTGGACCCATCCCTGTGCATCGGCTGCACCCAGTGTGCCGGCCTGTGCCCGGAGGTGTACACCATGGAGGGCACGCTGGCCGTGGCCCTGCCGGGGGATATCCCGCCGGAGGCGGCGGCTTCCGCCGTGGAGGCCGCCGAGGCCTGCCCCGTCAGCGCCATCCGCATCGACGCATAAGGGGAAAACACGCCCCAAAGGCCGGACACGCGGTGCCCGGCTTTTTTGCTGCGAAAAAGTTTGCGGATTTCCCCCGGCGGCCCCTTTTTTGTGCTATACTATATCCTGAGAAACTATCGAACGGAGGAAACCGCCATGCGTTTACTGGTCGTTGACGGCAACAGCATCGCCAACCGCGCGTTTTACGGAATCAAGCTGCTGACCACCAAGGACGGACGTTACACCAATGCCGTGTTCGGCTTTTTCAATATCCTGAACTCTCTGCTGCGGGAGTGCCAGCCCGATGAGGTGGCCGTCGCCTTTGACCTCAGGGCCCCTACCTTCCGCCACAAGATGTACGAGGGCTACAAGGCCACCCGCCACAAAATGCCGGAAGAGCTGGCCCAGCAGATGCCCGTCATCCGGCAGCTGCTGACGGACCTGGGCTACCGCATCGTCACCGCCGAGGGCTGGGAGGCCGACGATATCCTCGGCACTCTCGCCGCCGCCTGCGACGCCCGGAAGGACGACTGCTTCCTCGCCACGGGAGACCGGGACAGCCTGCAGCTGGTGAGCGAGACCACCACCGTTCTGCTGGCCACCACGGCTCTGGGCAAGAGCAAAACCGTCACCATGGATCTGGAAGCCGTCCGCGAAAAATACGGCATCGAGCCCAAACAGCTCATCGAGGTGAAGAGCCTGATGGGCGACGCCTCGGACAACATCCCGGGGGTCAAGGGCATCGGCGAAAAGACCGCCACGGCTCTGGTGCAGAAATTCGGCACGCTGGAAAATGTCTACGCCCATCTGGAAGACCCGGCCATCCGCCCCAAACAGCGGGAAAAGCTTGCGGCCTGCAAGGCCGATGCGGAGCTGAGCCATGTTCTGGGCACCATCCGCACCGATGCGCCCATTGACACCGCCGAGGGGGCCTACGCCGTCGGGGAGGGGGACAAGCCCCAGGCGGTCCGCCTGATGCGGGAGCTGGAGGTACAGACCCTGATCACCCGGTTTGGGCTGGAAGGCGTCGCCCCGGCGGAGGAGCCCGAGGCTGCCCCCACGGAAGAGGGGACCATCGACGTGCTGCCGCTGGCCCCGGAGGGCCGCTTCCTGATCGCCTCCGAGCCCGAAGTGCCGGCCAAGCGGGGCGTGGAAGGGAAGCCCGAGGCCTGGTATGCCGTGCAGGGCAGCACCGTCTACCCGCTGGATGACGAGGGCCTGCTCCGCCTGCTGGATAACCCCGATGTCACGCTGGACGTGTTTGCCTCCGCGCCCCTCTACGCCAAGGCCATGGCCGCAGGCGGCTGGGGCAGCAGCATCGTCTGGGACGGCAAGCTGGCCGCCTACCTGCTGGATGCTTCCGCCAGCAATTACCAGGTCTCCACCCTCCGGGTCAGCTATAAGGCCAAAGCGGCCTTTTCCTGCGAGGCCTGGCCGGAGGCAGGCTATCTGGCCGATCTGTTTGCCAGGCTGAAGGCCGAGATCACCGCCTGCGGCGAGGAGGAGCTGTACAACAGCATCGAGTTCCCGCTGGCCCAGGTGCTGGCAGATATGACCCGAAACGGTGTGCTGGTGGACCGGGAGGGCATCGAGGCATTCGGCGGCAGGCTGCAGGCCGAGCTGGCCGATGTGCTGGCCCGCATCCAGCTGGAGACGGGCACCAGCGACATCAACCTGAACAGCCCCAAGCAGCTGGGCGAGCTGCTCTTTGATAAAATGGGCCTGCCCCACGGCAAGAAGACCAAAAGCGGCTGGTCCACCGATGCGGCAACGCTGGACGCACTGCGGGGCTACCCGCTGGTGGAGGACATCCTGCAGTACCGCGCCTACCAGAAACTGAACTCCACCTATGTGGAGGGCCTGCTGAAGGTCATCGGCGAGGATGGCCGCATCCACACCCGCTTCAACCAGACCGAGGCCCGCACCGGGCGGCTCTCCTCCGATAACCCCAATTTGCAGAACATCCCCATCCGCACCGAGCTGGGCAGCCAGCTGCGGGCCTATTTTGTGGCCAAGCCCGGCTGCGTGCTGGTGGATGCCGATTACAGCCAGATCGAGCTGCGCATCCTGGCCCATATCACCGGCGACGAGCACATGCAGCAGGCATTTTTGAACGGGGAGGACATCCACCGCAGCACCGCCGCCAAGATCTACGGCGTCCCGCAGAGCGAGGTCACGCCCCGGCTGCGCTCCGCCTCCAAGGCCATCAACTTTGGCATCATGTACGGCAAGGGGGCCTACAGCCTTTCCAAGGACATCGGCGTCTCGGTGAAGGAGGCAGAAGCCTTCCTCCGAAACTATCTGGACGCATTCCCCAAGGTCAGCAGCTATATGGAAAAGACCATTGCCGATGCCCGGGAGTGCGGCTACGTTTCCACCCTGTTTGGCCGCCGCCGCGCTCTGCCCGAACTGGCCAGCAACAACCACAACATCCGCGCCAGCGGCGAGCGGATGGCCCGCAACACCCCCATTCAGGGCAC
>RKCM01000072.1 GCA_014858325.1 Oscillospiraceae bacterium
AAGGCATTTTCCAACTTTGATCTCTACCCGGTGCTGGCGCCCTGTCTGGCAGGCACCGAAGCCAGCGGCCTGTACGAGAGCCGCCTGGGCAAAGAAGCTCTGCCGGACAAGGAAAATCACGTTTTCTGCGCCGCATTCCGGGCCGATGAGTTCCAGGAGCTGCTGCGCTATGCCGACCACATCGTCTTCAACTCTCCCCGCCAGTTGGCAAAGTTCGGCCCGGCCGCCAAGGCGGCAGGCAAGAGCGTCGGCCTGCGGGTAAACCCCGAGCACTCGACACAGGAGGGCCACGCCATCTACGACCCCTGCGCCCCCGGCAGCCGTCTGGGCACCACCCGCGCTCAGTGGGACGCCGCTGTGGCCCAGGACCCTGCCCTGCCCGACCTGCTGGACGGCCTGCACTTCCACACCCTCTGCGAGCAGGATGCCGACGCATTGGCCGCCACCCTGCCCGCCGTGGAAGCCAAATTCGGCGACCTGCTGCCCCGGATGAAGTGGCTCAATTTCGGCGGCGGGCACCACATCACCCGCCCCGGCTACGACCTTGCCACGCTGGAAAAGTGCATCACCGAAGCACAGGAAAAATACGGCGTGCAGGTCTATCTGGAGCCCGGCGAGGCCTGGGCCCTCAACGCGGGATATCTGGTCACCTCGGTGCTGGACACCCTGCAAAACGGCGAGACTTCCCTTGCCATCCTCGATATGTCCGCCGCCTGCCACGCGCCGGACGTCATCGAGATGCCCTACCGCCCGCCCCTGCTGGGCGCAGGCGACGTGGGCGAAAAGCCCTTCCCCGTCCGCCTCGGCGGCCCCACCTGCCTCGCAGGCGACGTCATCGGCGATTACGCCTTCGACGCCCCCCTCGCCGAGGGCGACCGCCTCATCTTCGGCGATATGGCCATCTACTCCACCTGCAAGAACAATACCTTCAACGGGATGCCCCTCCCGCCCATCTGGGCCCTCGAAGAGGACGGCTCCTGCACCGAGATCGTGCGTTTTGGGTATTGCGATTTCAAGGGGAGAGTCGGAAAAATCTAAGGAACACCCTTGCATAACAAAAAGCACCCTTTCCCGGAAAATATCGGGAAAGGGTGCTTTTCCTATTTCAGATCACTTCATCGTTTTTTCGTGTTCCTCGTCGCCTTGGAGGGGTGTTTCCAGCTCGTCGGTGTCCGAAGTTTCGATGCCGCTGCCCGCAGGCAGAGCGGCGGCTTTGGCCGCCTTGCGGGCGGTGCGTCTGGCTTTTCCCTTTTTCAGTAGGAAAGCCAGCACCAGCAGCGCCGCAGCGCCGCCGAGGCAGATGGCCCAGATGGGCAAATGTTTCGGCACAAAGGCCACCGCAGCCTGAGTGCCTTCCACCGTGAAGGTGGTGTAGCTGCCAAAGCTGCCGGTCTCTGCCTTCTGCCAGCTGCCATCGGCCTGCCGGAGATAGACACTTCCCTCGCCGGGCGTCAGGTAGCGGATGGTGTGCTCAGCCTGGCCGTCATCGGAAAACTCCAGCAGCCACTGCTCGGTCACGCCGCCAAGGTCCCCGGTGGGCTCCTGCGCCGTCACCTTCAGGGCATTGGAACCGCCGAACAGACCCTCCACCAGGAAGATCGTGCGGCCATTGTCCCTGGTCTCGGAGCTGGTCAGGGCCGGTGTATAGGAGGTGTACACCGCCCGCACCGTGGTATCCAGATGGATGTTGTCCACCACGGGGGTGCTCCACTCGGCATAGAAACCGTCCTTCTGGGGCAGCTCGGGGTAATCCGCCTGCGTGAAGGAGTCGCCATACGCGACGGTGCGGCGCTCAATGATATGTCCATCGGCCGTGAAGGTCAGCGTCAGATTCTGGAAGCCTGCCGGGGCACCTTCCAGCGCCCGGATGGCTTCAAACGTCGTGGGCTCGGCCTGCCCGGCGCGGCTCACGCGGTCGATGCCCGCCAGCGCATCGGAGACGAAGAGGTTGCCCACAAATTCGCCGTCCTGCCCGCCGGAGATGGCCCCCCAATACTGGGTATTGGTGTCCGTGTCCCCGCTGGCAATGCCGCTGTTGTCGTCGTTCTTCTTGCCGGAGTCGGCCCGGATATCCACGATGGCGCGGTTTTCCTTCGCCACACAGCTGTTGCCTGTCAGCAGGCCGTCGGTGCCCTGGCCCACGATGCCGCCCACATACTTTTTGCCGGTGATGGCGCACTTGGCCCAGTTGGAGAGCAGCTTTGCGCTGGAGGTTCCGGCAATGCCGCCCACCTTATTGGTGCCCTCCACATCGCCGTAGCTCTCGCACTCGGACACAAAGCCCAGGTCCATCCCGCCGACGATGCCGCCCACAGCCTCTTTTTTGGCCTCAATGGAGCCTTCGTTGGTGCAGCGGAGCACCACGGCGCTGACGGTATACTCGGTGCGCAGCAGGGACTGGTTGTTGTTCTTATCGTCGTCCTCGGGGTCGAGGGTATTTTCCACCGCCATGGTACCCGCGATGCCGCCCACGTTCATGTCGGCTTCCACGGTGCCGCGGTTGGTGCAGCCCTCCAGCTTGCCCTCGTTCTGGGCCACCAGCTCCTCGGACTGGTCCTCAAAGACATTCTTGCTGCCGGGTTCGCTGATCTCTTCCACGGTGTCCAGCAGCAGGCTCGTCACCACATTGATCTGGTCGTTGATCTGGCGGATGTTGCCGGTGAGGGTGTTGGAGGCCGAGAGGGCATCCCGGTTCAGCACGCTCATCTGGTCGGTCATGCTGGTCATGGCGTCAAACAGTTCATCCGTGGTGTCGCCCATTTCATCGGTGGGGCGGGGCATGTGGATGGGGTCCTGCTCGGCCAGCCAGTGGACGATGTCCGCCGCCTGGCTGGTGGTGTCGGTCAGGCCCTTCATGCCCTCGTGCATCATCCCCATGGCCACGGACAGATGGCCGAGGGTGGCGCTGGTGAGGGCGGAGTCGGTCTGCAGGATGCTCAGAGACTTTTCAAAATCCGTGAAGGCATCGCCCAGCTGTTTGGTGGCGTCGCTCAGGGTGTTCAGGCCGTCCTTGACGGTGCCTGCACCCGAAATATCAAGGTCGTCCAGTTTGTCAAGGAAATCGGTGATCTGCTGGAAAACATCGTCGTATCGGTTCAGGGGTTCCGCTACAGTGGAAAGCGCCTTGCCCCACTTCGTGTTTCCATTGGCTTCCAGCGCCTGGCTGGTGGTCTTGAGCAGGCCGCTCACTGCGCCGGACACGCTGGCCAGATTGCTGACGGCACGGCTCACCTGCCTGCTGGCGTTGAGGAAATCACTGTCGTTGGAGAGGAGCGCTGCGCTGCGCATCAGGCCGAGGCCGGTGGTCAGCAGCTTCATCTGGCCGCTGACGCCGGAACCCATGCTCAGCACGCTCATGGCCGTGTTGGCGATCTGCAAAAGGCTCACCGCAGTCTGGATCTTATCATCGATGTCATTGTCGGACAGCAGCGAGTACCCGCCGGTGATGGCATTGATGGCCCGGGTCAGCTGGGTGTCATCGCCGCCGTCGATGGACTTGAGCAGTTCTTCCAGACCGTCGCCGATCTGCTGCAAGCCCTTCTTGGTGTCGTTCATGGCATCGCTGGTGGTCGCCATGCCCGCGCTGGCTTTGGCCAGTGCGGTGGAAGCCGTCAGCATTTCGGCGGCCATTTCCGCGGTGACCCACTTGAGCTGGCCGACGGAATCGGTCATTTTGTCCAGCGAGTCGGCGGCAGTATCCATCACAGGCTCCAGCCGGGTCATGGTGTCGGAGAAGAGCTCGCCCGTGCGGTCTACTTCGTCCGCCACATCGTCGAGGTAATCGCGGCCCTGGTCCTCCAGGCGGCGGGTCGCGTCGATGGCATTGGTCATGTGGGCATTGAGCTGGTTCAGGTCCTGATTCAGCATACTGGAGCTGTTGTCCATATCGGTTGCCGCGCCGTTGACCATATCGTGCAGGGTGGAAAGCTCGGTGCGCAGCTTGTGGATGGTGCTCTCATCGAGGTCGAGGTTGATGTACGGCTCGGCCTGCCCGGCAATGCCGCCCACGTCCTTGCGGCCCTGGATGAAGCCCTGGTTCACACAGCCGGAGAGGAGGCCATCGGTGCGGCCGGCAATGCCGCCCACGTTATAGCCCACATGGGCATAGCCGATGCTGCCGGTGTTCGCGCAGCTCAAAATGAGGCCGGAGCTGCGGCCCGCGATGCCGCCGATGTCGGAGGCCACGTTGGAGATGGAGTTGCTCAGGTCGGCTCCCATATCCTGCTTGACGTATTCCAGCAGGGAGGCCGGGAAGCCCTCCATATCGAGGCCCGCGTCCTGATACTCGGCGTTCACCGCGCCCACATTGGTGCAGCCTGTGATGGTGCCGAGGTTGTAGCCCACGATGCCGCCGGTCTGGTAAGTGCCGGTGACGACCGCGCGGGCATAGGCGTGGTCGATGGTGCCGGAGGTCTCGTTGCGGCCTGCAATGCCGCCCACTTCCTTCTCGCACATCACCGCGCCCGAGAAGGTGCAGCCGATGAGGACGCCGTAGTTGCGGCCCACGATGCCGCCTGCCATCCTCTGGGTGTCGGCAGGCTCCACCAGACCCTTGACGGTCAGGTCCCGCACCGAGCCGCCCTCCTCCACGATGCTGAAAAAGCCCGCCGGAGCGTAGGCCCCGGTGATCTTCACGCCGGAGATGGTGTGGCCGTTGCCCAAAAAGGCACCGTCGAAAGAGGGGATGGGCGCCCACTCCCCTTCCAGCTCCAAGTCTTCCTGCAGCACAACGGTCTTATTTTTGGACCAGGCGTCGTAGCTGCACTTTTTTGCAAACGCTTCCAGATCGGAAACGCTGTTGATATAAACCGTCTCGCCCTCCGCGGCTTCCTCGCCGTCGGCCAGCACCGGGACGGCCACCGCCGCCAGCAAAGCCAGCGAGAGCAGCGCCGCCACAAAACGGTGGAGCAGGCGGGTGCTGCCCGCAGACGCATTATGTTTCATCATGGGTCTCATCCTCCTGCCCTTCCTGTAGGATCTTGCCCGAAAGCAAGGTCAGCTGGACGTTGCCGTCCACAATGGCGTTCATGGTGCCGGTCACCTTGCCGTTCACCTCGCCCTGCACCATGCCGTTGACCCGCACGCGGCCGCTGGCCGTGTTGGCCCGCAGCACCGAGTGGTGCATGGAGAAGGACGTTTTATCCACCAGCACACCGCCCAGCAGCAGGATCTGCGGCAGGACGAACAGCACCAGAATGATGGAGATGATGGTGCCGCGGCCCAGACACTGGCCGATGCCCACGATGCAGGCGTCGGAGGTCATCTGGCCGATGAGGATGCCGGACACCGTCATGATGGTGCCGGAGGTGAGGATGGTGGGGAAGGCAAAGTTCAGCGTCTCGATCATCGCCTCCTGATGGTCCATCTTATCCTTCAGCTCGCTGTAGCGGGTGGCGATGACGATGGCGTAATCGATGTTGGCACCCATCTGGATGGAACTGACGATCAGGTAGCCCATGAAGTACAGCGGCGTATGGAAGAACGTAGGGAACGAGAAGTTGACCCAGATCGCACCTTCAATGACGATGATCAGCAGGATGGGCATGGCCACCGACTGGAAGGTGAACAGCAGCACCACCAGAACGATCAGCATGGAGACCACGCTGACGACGATGTTGTCGATGGCAAACGACTTCTGGAAGTCGTACTCGTTGGTGGCGTCGCCCGCCAGATAGATCTCGCCGTCCGGGTAATACTTCCGGGCGATGGTGCGCATCTGGTCGGTAAACTCATACATCTCGCTGCCGCTCTGCAGGCTGGGGTTCAGGTAGACGAGGATGCGGTTGTAGTCCTCGCCCTGCAGCTGGGCCTTTGCGCTCAGCATCTGGGTCTGGGCGTCGTGCAGAGTGTCGATCTGGTCCTGATCGAGGTTGACGATGCCCGCATCCACCTCATCGCAGACGTAGAGGAACATATCGATCAGCGGCACACTGTAGTTGGAGAAATTGCCGATGATCTGGGCATACTCGTCGTTTTCCAGCGCATAGCCGGTGTACACCACCTGCGCCAGCTCGTAATCCAGCCCCGCCATCTCGGAGAACTGGCGGGAGGTGAGGCGGTCTTCCAGCATATAGCCGTCCAGCGCCTCAATGTTGGAAAGACCGCGGGTGTGGTCCACCTCGTCGTGGCTTTCCAGCTCCTTGATCATGGCCGCTTCCACCCGGTAATCGTCGTTTTTGGGGACGACGAGGGCCACCAGGTTGGATTTTGTGAAGTTCTCGTCGATCATATTGGCAGCGATCTGGGTCTCATTCTGCACCGGGGTCTTGATGGGGCCGTAGCCATACGCGTAGGGACACAGGGACTGAAAGTGGTAAGCAAACACCAGCACCACCGCAAACACGATGGGCACCATCACCCGGGTCTTATAGGCAAAGCGGCCGATGAAGGAAATTTTGGGCACAAGGTTTCTGTGCTGCGTTTTTTCCATGTAGGGGCCAAACAGCATCAGCAGGCCGGGCATGACCACAAAGACCGCCAGCATAGAGAAGAGGATGGCCTTGATGAGGCAGACGCCCATATCCGCGCCGACCCGGAACTGCATGAACAGCATGGCCACCAGACCGCCGATGGTGGTCAGCGAGCTGGAGCTGATCTCGGGGATGCTTTTGGCGGTGGCCTCAATGACGGCCTCCTTCAGCTCAAAGCTCTGCTTTTCCTCCTTGAAGTGGTTGCAGAGGATGATGGCGTAGTCCAGCGAAAGGGCCAGCTGCAAAATGTTCGTCACCGAGTTGGAGACGAAGGAGATCTTGCCCAGCAAAAAGTTAGAGCCCATATTCAGGATCATGCCCACCACAAAGGTCAGCAGCAGAACGGGCACCTCCGCAAAGGTCTGGGAGGTAAAGAGCAGCACCGCCACGATGATGACGGCGACGTACACCATGATGACGTTGACTTCCCTCTCAATGGTCTCCTCCTGGGTGTTGCCCAGCGAGGTGGAGACGTAAATATCGTAATCCGCCAGGTAGTCCTTGACATTTTCCAGCGTTTCCAGACACTGGTCGTCGTCCTCCGGGTAATCGAAGGTGATGGAGTACAGGGCCGACACATTATTATAATGGGCCGTAGTATCGTCGTACTCGATCATCTGGATGCCCTTGAGGGCGGCCAGTTCATCGTTGAGCGCATCGGCCTCGTCCGGGGTCACATTGGCCACCATGACGTCCGCCGAGCCGTAGGTCGTAAACTCCTTGTCCATGATGTCCAGGCCCATGCGGGTCTCCGACGTCTTGGGCAGATAGGTGGTCAGGTCGCTTTCCACCACCACCCAGTTGCGGGAAAACAGGGTGAAGATCGTACCGATGACCACGATGAGGAACACCAGGTTGCGGCGTTCCACGATCTGCAGGGCCAGCTTATGCATAAAGTCGTATTGCGGACGTTCCTGCTCGTGCTCGTTCATCGGGCCGCCCCCTTCCCGGAAAAGGGTCCCCGGATGGCTGTTTCGGCGCACAGGGGCCGTGACAGTTGCTTCATAAAGAACCTCCTGATTTTGTGATTTTGCTAAAATAAATGCAGAAAAATTTGTACAACTATAATACTAACCCAAGAAATCCCAAAATGCAATCAACAAAAATCCCGGTTTGATAAAGAGCAAAAAAGCGAGCCTGAGCGGTCCGCTTCCTTTTGTTGTCGCTTCTTCTTATTTCAGCGTCCGGCGCATTCCCCATCCAGCCCGGCGGCGATGCGCACGCCGTGCTCCAGCGTGGGGAGGATGTATTCGAGGTTTTCCCGCACGGCCTTGGGGCTGCCGGGCAGGTTGACGATGAGGGTCTTGCCCCGCAGCACGCTGGCCCCCCGGCTCAGCATCCCGCGCGGGGTGATGCTGAGGCTGTGATACCGCATGGCCTCGGCAATGCCGGGGGCGTTGCGGGTGGCCACGGCATAGGTCGCTTCCGGGGTGATATCCCGGGGCGAAAAACCCGTGCCGCCGCTGGTCAGGATCAGATTCAGCTGCCGCCCATCGGCCAGCCGGATGAGCTGGGCCTTGAGGGCCGCTTCGTCGTCGGGCAGCAGCAGGGTCTCCTCCACGCAGTAGCCCGCCTCCTGCAGCATCTTTGCCGCCAGCGGGCCGCTCTCGTCCACCCGCTGGCCCCGGGCCCCCTTATCCGAGAGGGTGATGACGGCGGCCCGCAGGGGCGGGTGTTCCACCGGGGGCAGCAGGGTCATCTCGTCGCCGACGTGCACCACGCCCTCCTGCAGCACCCGGGCAAACACGCCCTCCCGGGGCATGATGCAGTCGCCGGTCTGCCGGCGGATGACGCAGTCGTTGTGGCACTCCTTGCCGATCTGGGTCAGCTCCAGCACCGCCCCGCCCACGGCCAGGCGGCTGCCCACGGGCAGGGTGCGGAAATCGAAGCCCTCCACCACAAGGTTTTCGCCAAAGGCTCCGTATTCCACCCAGATCTTCCGGCGGAACGCCTCGATCTTCTCAGCGCTCAGCAGGCTGACCTGTCGATGCCAGTTTCCGCCGTGAGCGTCGCCCTCCACGCCCCAGCCCACGGTGAGCTTTGCCTCGGGCTGAGGGGTCTTGACGGTGCCCCGGGCGGGGCTGGTGCAGATGGCCAGAATTTTGCCCATAGTTATCCTCCAATGCGGTACATTCCCTGCGTGCGCGGGGAATTTTCGCTTTCAAAATGATGTTCCTGCGGCTTTTTCCAGATGGTCTGCCGGATGGTTTCCAACAGTGCCGCATCGCTGGCCCCCGCCCGCAGCGCAGTGCGCAGATCGGCCCCCGTCTCGCTGGCAAGGCAGGGGCGCAAAAAGCCACGGCTCGTCAGCCGCACCCGGTTGCAGGATGCGCAGAA
>RKCM01000155.1 GCA_014858325.1 Oscillospiraceae bacterium
CCCCCCCCCCCCTACTATGGCCCGCAGAAGCTTGACGGCGACAGCACTTGTACAGAGGACGGCAACACCTATACTTACAGCCTGAGCGGCACCACCGCCACCCTGACCAGTTTCACCGGGACAGGGACAACCGCCAAAGTGCCGAAGACTGTTGAAAAAGATGACATCTCCTACACCGTCACGACAATTGGGGAGTCCGCGTTTACTCCTTCAGAACATAGACCTAATAAGGCTTTGCAATCTGTAAATCTGCCTGATTCCATTCGAACGATCGAGGCGGGTGCTTTTTTCGGGTGTCATTCATTGCAAAATATTACTCTCCGGGAAGGTTTGACTGAAGTCAAAGATAATGCTTTCCTCGGTGCAGATTTGGAAACAATTGACTGGCCCAAAAGTTTGACCACCGTTGGTTATGGTGCTTTTCACATGATGGATTCTTCTTACAAACCCAAACCCATTAAGACCATCACCTACCACGGCACGAAGGCGCAATGGGATGAGATGGCAAGTGCCCAGCATTTTGCAACCACTAACCCCCAGCTTGTCGCAAAGGATACAGAGGATGCAAAGGGTGTTGACCTCCACTGCGCCCACACTGTGACATTTAATGTGAACGGCCACGGCACTGACCCGGATAATCAGGTGGTGGATAAGCAGGAGGTGCAGTACGAGGGTTGTGCTAAAAAGCCCAGCGACCCCACGACAGATGGTTTCACGTTCAAAGGCTGGTATACGGAGCCTGAGGGCGGCGAACCGTTTGATTTTACTGCTGAAATAACGGAAGATAAAACGGCTTACGCCCATTGGGAAGAGAAAAAGCCGGAGAACCCGGAGCAGCCCAAACCCCCGCAGAAGCCGGATGATAACAAGGCCGATACTGACAAGCCGAATAAGCCGAACGACCCCACAACCCCGGAGCAGCCCGGTACGCCGGAAAAGCCGAACGAGCCCACTCCCCCGGAGGCACCCACTGTGGAGGAGGACGATACGGCCGCCATCGGCTATGCGGCCGCTGCGGTCACGGCTGCTTTTGTGGGCTGGGGCGCTTACCGCATCGGCAGTGAGGTCTACCTGAAATACCTCCTGCCCAAAGATGTGCTGCTGCCGCAGAACCGCATCCAGCTGGCGGAGCTGCTCTGGGAGGACGCCGGACGCCCGGCCCCTGCCGACGCCGCCGCCTATACGGATGTGGACGACACCGACGCCCGGCAGGCGGCCCGCTGGGCGGTGGAGAACGGCCTGCTGACGCTGCCGGACACCGAAAAGCCCGAGGAATTTGCCCCCTACCGCTCCGTGAGCTATGCCAAGAGCGCCCGCGCCTGGAATAAGGCCCAGCAGCTGAAGGAAGCCGCCGCCGCCCGCTGACCCCGATTGACAATCCCCCGCAAAAGGCGGATAATAGGCATATCTTATAAAGAGGGGATACGGAAATGTACTATTTTGAAAACGACTACTGCGAGGGTGCCCACCCCGCCATCCTGCAAAAGCTGCTGGAAACGAACTTGGAGAAAGTGCCCGGCTACGGCACCGACCCCTACTGCGCCAGCGCCAAAGAGAAGATCCGCGCCGCCTGCGCCTGCCCCGAGGCGGACGTGACCTTCATCTCGGGCGGCACCCAGACCAACTCCATCGTCATTGCCTCCCTGCTGCACCGCTGGGAGGGCGTGGTTGCCGCCGCCACCGGCCATGTGGCCGGCCATGAGGCCGGTGCCATCGAGTACACGGGCCACAAGGTGATCGGCCTGCCCCAGAAAAACGGCAAGCTGGACGCCGCCACGGTGGAGGATTTCTGCAAGACTTTTTATGCCGACGCCAACCACGACCACATGGTCTTCCCCGGCATGGTCTACATCTCCCACCCCACCGAGTACGGCACCCTGTACACCAAGGCGGAGCTGGAAGCCCTTTCCGCCGTCTGCCATACCTATCAAATGCCCCTCTTTGTGGACGGTGCACGGCTCGGCTACGGCCTTGTGGCCAAGGGCGCAGACGTGACCCTGGCCGACCTTGCCCGCCTTGCCGATGTGTTCTACATCGGCGGCACCAAGGTGGGCGCCCTCTGCGGCGAGGCGGTGGTCTTCCCCCACGGCGCTCCCGCCCACTTTATGACCATGGTCAAGCAGCAGGGCGCGCTGCTGGCCAAGGGCCGTCTGATGGGCCTGCAGTTCGATGTGCTGTTCACCGACGAGCTCTACACCCGCATCAGCCGCAACGCCATCGAGACCGCCGACCGCATGAAAGAGGGTCTGGCGGAAAAGGGCTACCCGTTCTTTATGGATTCGCCCACCAACCAGATCTTCATCGTCCTCTCCAACGCCCAGCTGGAAGCGCTGGAGGGCAAGGCCAAGTTCGGCTTCTGGGAAAAATACGACGACACCCACACCGTGGTGCGCATCGCCACCAGCTGGGCCACCCGGATGGAAGACGTGGAGGGCCTGCTGGCCATTCTGTAACCGCATTTCTGTGCAGAACGCCCAAAGCAGCGCGGCAGTTTTGTGCACCTCGTCCCTTGTTTTTCCGGGGCGGGTATGATAAGGTTAGAGAAAGTAGTAAATGGAAGGAAGGATTCCCCATGGGCTTTTTTGATAAGCTGTTCGGCGGCGCAAAGGCCGCTGACACCAAGTTTGCCGGCCAGAAAAAGACGGTGCTGGCCCCCCTCGACGGCGAGGTGCTGCCGCTGGAGAAGCTGCCGGACGAGACCTTTGCCACCGCCATCCTGGGCCCGGGCTGCGGCATCGAGCCGACGGGCGACACCGTGTACGCCCCCTTTGACGGCACGGTGACCACCCTGGCCGATACCCTCCACGCCGTGGGCCTCATGAGCGACGACGGCATCGAGGTGCTCATCCATGTGGGCATGGATACCGTGGAGATGCAGGGCAAGGGCTTTACCCCGCTGGTGAAAGTGGACCAGAAGGTCAAGGCCGGCACCCCGCTGCTCAAGGTAGACCTCGCCGCCATCGGCGCTGCGGGCCACCCCAAGAGCACGGCAGTCATCGTCACCAACGCCGACGACCTGCCGCAGATCCAGATCGTGGGCAGCGGCACTGTGGAAGCAGGCGCACCGCTGTTCAAGTTCTAAACTTCCAAACGTTCCGAATTGCATTGCAGAGCAAAGCCGGGAGCCTCGTGTGGAGACTCCCGGCTTTGTGTTTTTTTATGTTTTAATGCAGGTCGTGCTTTTTGCAGAACCATTTGCTCACCCAGTACATCCCGCCCCACAGCACAATGGCAAGGAGGAGGTACACCGGGTTTTTCAGGCTGCTCACCAGCGATTGCCCGAACACCGCCATCATGGCCACCATCACGCCCTTGCCCAGCAGGACGGTGCACAGGTAGTGCTTCGTGCTCATATCCGAGATGCCGAAGGCCAGATGCATAAAGGCTGTGGGCGTAAAGGGCAGGATGGCCAGCATGAAGAGCGAGGCTGTATCAAAGCGGTTGACCCACTGCTGGGCCCGTTGGAGCCGGGCCGAGCGGGAGGCAAACCGCCAGAAGAACCGCTTGACGACCCGCCGCCAGAACAAAAACATGAGGGTACCGCCCGCAGCCACGCCCAGCCAGCTGTACAAAAAGCCCAGCAAGCCGCCGTGGGCCGCCACGTTGAGGGCCACGATAGCCACCAGCGGCAGCGGCGGAAAAAACGACTCCACCATGGCCAGCAGAATGGGTGCCACCGGGCCCAGGCCCTCAAAGCCCGCCAGCAGCTCCTTCCAGAAATCCAGTTGACCCAGCCGATCGATCCAACCCAGGTCCATTCCCACGTCCACTCCTTCTGTGACATCCTATGCTGCTAGTATATCCAGATGCTGTGACAGGCTCATGAACCAACTTTTAATTTTCGGCGGCTTTTTCCTCCGCCCGGGCCTTGCGCTCCAGCTGCAGGGCCCGCTGCTTTTCCCAGCGGGCCAGCATCACAGCGTCCGGCAGCTGAGTGCAGCGGGCGTAGGCCCAGTGCAAACCGTCCCGCCGGGCCAGCTTATACCGCTGGAAGACGCCTTTGCCTGCCGGGCTGCTGCTGCCCGCACACCGGGGGCACTGGGCCAGCGTGTACCAGGCATTGCTGCCCTTTTTCAGCCAGACCTCGTCCGGCGTCAGCACGGCCCCGCAGCAGGGGCACTGGGCCGTGGCAATGGCGGGGTCCACCCGCCACAGCGCCGGGTCCACATAGCTGCCCTTGAAGACCGTGAAATCCCGGTAATCGCCGGGGGCAGCGCAGAGGCTGGCCCGCAGAGCTTCCTCCTCGGTGGGGTAGGCCGCAATGCCCGCCCGCAGGTCCAGCTTGCGGCAGATATCGGCGGTGTAGAGGGTATCGGACAGCGCATCGTGGAAGGGCCGCTCCATGGGAATGCCCATCCGGGTGACGACGCTTTCCAGCGTCATCCCCTCACCCTCCTTGCGGGGATGCTCCCGCAAAAAGAGCTGCTGCAGATCGTACCACTGGGTGGGGCGGCTCTCATCCAGATTGCACAGGAAGAGGTTCTGCTTGAGCACGGGCACGTCGTCCATGCCCCACTCGGCAAACTCGGCGTCCGGGCCGCACCACTGCATGAACCGCCGCAGCCCCTGTGCGATGGGCTCGCCCCGATCCAGATCCTCCTGGGTCAGGCCGGTGACCTTGGCGATGTGGTGCTGCAGCTTGCGGAAGATGCGGGGGCGCAGATGGATGGAGAAGGTATCGAGAACGTTGGCGTCCTCGTCGATCTTCACCGCGCCGATCTCAATGATCTCGCCCCGGAAGGTCTGCTGCACTCCGTGATAGTTGAAGGTGTACGGCTGGTAGCCGATGTTCCACTCCAGATCGAATAAAACCAGATTGCGCTGCGGCATTGTTGTGTTGTTCCTCTCAGTTCAAAATAAACTTCTCGATGGCTTCGGCCACGCCGTCGTGGTTGTTGTCGGCGGCGGTAACATAGTCGGCCACGGCCTTCACGGCGTCCTCGGCGTTCTGCATGGCAACGCCCACCCCTGCAAACTCCAGCATGGAGCGGTCGTTGAGGCCGTCGCCGCAGGCCATCAGGTTCTCGCGGGCAAGGCCCATCCGCTCCAGCAGGGCAGCCAGGCTCACGTCCTTGGCCACGCCCAGCGGCACCGCCTCGATGAAGAAGGGGCTGGACGGGTACAGATCAGCCCGGCCCGCAAACTGCGCCCGGCCCTTGGCGCAGACCTCATCCCGGCGGGCGGGGTCCAGCGTCAGCAGCATCTTGCAGACGGGGTAATCCACATAAGCGGCCAGGTCGTCCACCCGGATCATGGGCAGATGGCAGGTAAAGCCCTCTTTGGCGGCCCAGGGGTCCTCCGGCCGCTCGGTGACGACACCCTCCTTGTTGTAAGTCAGGATGGCGAAATTCTCTTTGGCCGCAAAGGCGCACAGCTCGGGCACCAGCTCGGGGGCAAGGCGCTTCTGGTACAGCACCTCGCCGCTTTTGCAGTCCACGATGGCACCGCCGTTGTAGGCCAGGATGCAGCCGCCCTTTGCGGGCAGGCCCAGATCGTTTGCCAGCGGCGTGATGCCCGCCGTGGGCCGCCCGGAGGCCAGCACGATGGTGACCCCCGCTGCGGCGGCCGCATCCAGCGCCGCCCGGGTGCGGGGGGTCACGATCTTCTGGTCGTTGGTCAGCGTGCCATCCAGGTCCAATGCCAGCACGCGAATCTTCGTCTTTGCCATGTTCTCTCCTCTGCCTGCTTATTCCAACCCGATCTGCTGCGCATACTCTTCCAGCAGCTCCCGCTCCAGGAAGGGGGTCTTGACGCCCATACGGTCGCGGTAAGTCTCGTGGCCCTTGCCGATGACGGCGATGAGGTCGCCCTCCTGGGCGTGGTCCACGGCGTAGTGCAGCGCATCCAGACGGTCGGGGATCTCCACAAATTTGGCGTCGGGGTTGCCCTTGTTCATCCCCACCCGGATATCGGCGAGGATGTCCTCGACCTTCTCAAAGCGGTTGTTGTCCTCGGTGAGGATGGAGAAATCCGCCATTTTGGCGCAGATCTCGCCCATGCCGTAGCGGCGCAGCTTGGAGCGGTTGCCGCCGCAGCCGAACACCACCACCAGCCGGTGGGGCTGATAGGCCCGCAGGGTGGTCAGGAGGCTCTCGGTGGACACCTCGTTGTGGGCGTAATCCAGCAGGATGGTAAAGCGGCGGCTGATGGGCACCAGCTCCACCCGGCCCTTGACGGTGCAGTTGGCCAGCCCCTCGTGGATGGCGGCATCCGGCAGGCCCAGCACCTTGCCCACGGCAAGGCAGGCCAGCGCGTTGTAAACGCTGAACTCGCCGGGCATATTCACCTTTACGTCCATGTCGTCCTTGCCGGAGACATGGAACTGCACGCCCAGGAAATCGTGGGTGCGCAGCAGCCGGTAGTCGCCGGCCCGGTAGTCGGCCTGTGCACTGCGGCCGTACGTCACCAGCTTGCAGGTGTGGCCCTCCAGCAGGGCGGCGGTGTTCTCGTCGTCGATGTTGACCACGCCCACATCACACCGCTGGAAAAGCTGGCCCTTCCAGTGGCGGTACTCCTCAAAGCTCTTGTGCTCGCCGGGGCCGATGTGGTCCGGGGAGAGGTTGGTGAACACGCCCACGTGGAAGTGGATGCCCGCCACGCGATCCATCATGAGGCCCTGGCTGGACACCTCCATCAGAGCCGTATCGCAGCCTGCATCCAGAAACTCCCGGAAGGTCTTTTGCAGCTCGTAGCTCTCGGGGGTGGTGTTGGCGGTCTCCCTGTGATGGCCGAGGAAGTAGACGCCGTTGGTGCCGATCATGCCCACCTTGCGGCCTGCGGCCTCCAGCACGCTCTTGATCATGTGGGTGGTGGTGGTCTTGCCCTTGGTACCCGTCACGCCGATCATGGTCATGTGCCGGGAGGGGTTGCCGAAGAGGTTGGCGCTCATTTTTGCCATGGCGTAGCGGCTGCTTTCCACCTTTACCACAGTGACGTCCGGCATCCCGGACAGGTCGATGTCGTGCTGGACCACCAGCGCGCACACGCCCTTGGCCACACAGTCGGCGGCAAAATCATGGCTGTCGCGCTGGGTGCCCACGATGCAGACGAACAGCCGCCCCGGGGCGGCTTTGCGGCTGTCGTAGATGATATCCTCGATCTCGGTGTCCAAACTACCCTGCACGAGGGTAAAGGGCACTTCTTCCATCAGTTGTTCCAGTTTCATGGTGGGTACACTCCTCATTTCTCAGATTTGTGGTTTTATGGGGCCGTCTCTGCCGGGGCTGTTTCCGCAGGGGCGGCATTGGGGTCAGCGGCTTCCGGGGTCGTCGGCTCAGGGGTCGCTTCCGGGTTTTCCACGGTTTCTGCATTTTCGGTGGAATCTTCGGTGGGTTCCGCCGCAGGCTCTGCCTCCGGCTGGGCCTGATTGGTGGGCGGGTCGGTGACGACAAAGCCGGAGGGCAGGGTGGGCTGGCCTTGGGCAAAGCGGAACTTCCGGGTGGTGGACGCGCTGAGGTGGCTCAGGTCGAGCAGACCCGTGTCCGTCTCGGCGCAGCCCTTGCCGTCCTGATCCAGCAGGACGTAATCGGCCATCTTGAGCTTATATTCCAGCTCGTTCAGGGTGCCCAGCAGCACGCTGATGCGGTTCTGGTACAAAAAGGCCATCTGCTCGGGGTCGGCAAACTCGATGCGGGTCACGTCCCCCAGCATCCCGTGGGCGTCCAGCGCGTTCATCAGCTCCGTCAGGGAAGCCAGACGCTTGTCTTCGGCGGGCTGAGCCGCCTCCGAAGAAGCGGCATCCCCGCTGGCGGCGCTATCGCTGTCAGCCACCGCTTCGGCGGCAAATTCCAGCTGGTCGCCGGGGTTTGCGGAGACGGGCTCGCCGCCGTAGAGGGTGGCAAGGCCCGCAGGCTGGGCGGAGTCCCGGGCCATGATCTTGAGGCTCCCCGAGAGGGTGAGCCAGCCGCTTTCGGTCTGGATGGCGTAGGCGGGCTGGGCGGCGGTGACACAGACCACCACGGTGCCCGGGTACTGCCGCTCCACGTGGATGAACTCCAGCAGGGGGAAGACTTTTTCCAGCTCCTGCGATTTCTGCGCCGGGTCAAAGCTGAAGATGTTCTCCTCCGTATGGACGCCCAGCGCCTGCAAAATCTGCCCGCTGGTGTAGCCGCCCGCTTCGCTGACCGGGGTGCCGTCGGCTGTCTGCACCTGAATGGAGCTGATCTTGAACAGCATGGTCACGGTGAGATACACGCCCGCCGCAATGACGCACAGCAGCAGGGCAAAAGCCGTCAGGCGGCGGAAAATGCGGCGGCGGCGGATGGCCGCCCGGGTAAGCCTGCGGCGCTTTTTGCTCTCCCGGCGGCTGGGGCTGCGGAGGTTTGCTTCGGTGGGCCGCAACCGCTGAGGGGGGCGATTTTGATTTTGATTATGGCCGGAGCGGCGGCGCGGATTTTGCCCGCTTTGATAAGTTCGGAGACCTTGTCGATGATGGCCTCGCAGGTGGTGGTATAGGGGATCTCGTAAATTTCAATGAGATTGTCCGCCTTGACATACCGATACCGCGCCCGCAGCTTCACAGAGCCGCGGCCGGTCTCATAGATTCTTGCCATCTCCTGCGGATCGTAGAGCACCTCCGCGCCCGTGGGAAAGTCCGGCGCGGGCAGTGTCTGCAGCAGGTCGCAATTGGGATCTTTGAGATAGGCAATGGTCGTCTGACAGACCTCTGCCAGGTTGAAGCTGCAGATATTGGAGGCCATGCCGACCGCGATGCCGGTGTTGGCCGACACCAGCACATTGGGAAAAGTGGTCGGCAGCAGCGTGGGCTCCTGCATGGTGGCGTC
>RKCM01000188.1 GCA_014858325.1 Oscillospiraceae bacterium
GAACTCGTCCACGATGATGACCTCGCCGTCCTTGACCACATAATCGATGTCCCGCTGCATCACGCCGTAAGCCTTGATGGCCTGGTCGATGTGGTGGGCCAGCGTCATGTTCTCGGCGGCGGCCAGGTTCTCCACATGGAAGTATTCCTCGGCCTTCTTGATGCCCTTGGCCGTCAGGGTGCAGCTCTTGTGCTTTTCGTCCACGACGTAATCGCCGTCGGCCTGCTCATCGGTCTCCACCTTATCCTGCAGCTCCACCACCACGCTCTTGCGCAGGGTGCGGACAAAGCGATCCACCTGGGTGTAGAGGGAGGAGGAATCCTCGCCCCGGCCGGAGATGATCAGCGGGGTGCGGGCCTCATCGATGAGGATGGAGTCCACCTCATCGACGATGGCGTAGGCGTGGCCGCGCTGGACCATGTTATCCTTATAAGTGACCATGTTGTCGCGCAGGTAGTCGAAGCCGAACTCGTTGTTGGTACCGTAGGTGATATCGGCGTTGTAGGCAGCCCGGCGGGCGTCGCCGTCCAGTCCCTGCACGATGAGGCCCACGGAGAGGCCCAGCCAGCGGTAGAGCTTGCCCATCCACTCGCTGTCGCGCTTGGCCAAATAATCGTTGACGGTGACGATGTGGACGCCCTTGCCGGCCAGTGCGTTCAGGTAAGCAGGCAGAGTGGCCACGAGGGTCTTGCCCTCGCCGGTCTGCATCTCGGCGATGTCGCCCCGGTGAAGGGCGATGCCGCCGGTGAGCTGCACCGGGAAGTGCTTCATGTTCAGCACGCGCCAGGCAGCCTCCCGGCAGACGGCGAAGGCATCGGGCAGGATATCGTCCAGCGTTTCGCCGTCGGCCAGCCGCTGCTTCAGCGCGGGGGTCTGGGCCTGCAGCTGGGCATCGGGCATGGCCTGATACTTCGGCTCCAGCGCCAGAATTTTTTTCACGATCGGGTTGATCTTTTTCAGCTCTTTGTCCGAAAAAGTACCGAAGAGTCTTTCAGCAAGGGACATTGGTGACACCTCATCTATTCTATCGGGATCGGGGCGGCAGACCGCCCAAAAATCAAATTTCATTCGGAGCAGGAATACTCAAATTATATGATACACCAAACCGCGGAAGCCGTCAAACCCGAAGTGATGTTTTTATGGGAAGATTGGATGAACATTCTGTAAAAATCGGGGGACACAAAGGCCCCCGGCAGCGTTCCGGGGGCCTGCGTTTACTTTTTGCGGCTTCTTTTTCTTCGCGGCAGAACGGCATAGGCATACCCGAAGACGGTGCCGCAGACGCCGCCGACGATGTGCATGAAGTTGGCGACGTTATCCCGCACGAGGAGGATATCGTGCACCTGCTGGCCGAGGTACAGCGCCGCCACCAGCAGCATGGTGACGGGGATGCCGCCGGAAAAGCCGGAGAGGGACGCCAACATGATGAGCATGAAGACGATGCCCGAGGCCCCCAGCAGGGCCGAGTGGGGAAAGAGAGAGCACTGCAGGATGCCCGAGATGAGGGCCGTGAGCAGGATGCCCCACAGCAGCGGTACACTGCCGTATTTTTCCTCCATCGGCGGGCCGATGACGAGGAGAAGGAGCATATTGTTCAAAAAGTGATCCCAGCTGCCGTGCCCCAGCACATGGCCGAAGAGCCGGACGTAGAACAGCGGGTCCCGGAGGGAGGAGCGATAGACGCAGAACAGGTGGGTGGTGGTCCAGCCGTTGGTCCACTGTCCCAGGAAGAGCACTCCAAGAGACAATAAAAAGAAGGTAAGGATCACCGGGGCGTTGTACTGCAACTGCAGGGTGAGCTTTGGCTTTTTCGTAAAGTTTCCGTCCTTTCCCTGCCTGCAGCGCCGCCGCAGGCTCTTGAATTTGGTCCATTGGCTTCTATTGTAACACACTCCGGGGCCCTTTTCCACGGATTTTTCTGCCTCCCGGGGTCCGGGTCATCTTTGCGGTCAGCCCGCCCAGTTTCTGATTCAGCCCCGTGTCTGCTCCCAATAGGCCCCCATGCTCTGGCCGGGCTGGTCGGTCACATCGTCGGCAAGGTAGGCGGCAAGGCCCACGGAGGCGGGGTCCCAGCTCCGAGCGGCTTCTACGGTGGGGTACTCCACCTCGGCGTACCAGAACGCGGTGGGCAAGCCCTCATCCACGTGGTTCACTTCCAGAATGCTGCCGTCCGGCAGGCGGAAGCTGCGGCGAAGCTTGCGGATGAGGGGTTTTGCGATGATCTTCGTTTCCAGATCGCGGAAAAGCGCCGCGTCGATCTCCCGCTCGATCTCCTCCCGGGCAATGCCGCCCTCGGACTTGAAGCAGAGGATGAAGCAGGTCGGTCCCCCGGTGAGGGCTTCCTCCCGGATGCGGACGGTAGGGTGGACGCTGATATAGCCCTGCCGCATCGTAAATTCTTCGGTGAGGGGGAAGGCCGCTTCCGGCCAGCCCCTCACCATCCATTTGCGCTCGATCTCCATGGTATCGCCTCATTTCAATGATTTCGTATTTATTCTAACACGTTTTTATGATATGATAAAGAGCAGAGTTGAAACAAGAAGGAGTATCCCATGAAAGAACGCGCTTATCCTGTGTATCAGGTCAACAAACACGCCGAGGGGCTGCTGGTGGGCGGCCACCCCTGGGTGTACGAGAACGACATCACCGCTTCCCCCGAGGAACTCCCGGAAAACGGCAGTCTTGTGGACGTGGTGAGCCCGAAGGGGGCCTACCTCGGCACCGGCTTTGTCTCCCACCACAGCAAGATCCGGGTGCGGCTGCTCTCCCGCAACGCCAACGACAGCTTTGACGAGGCATTCTGGCGGCGGCGGGTGGAGTACGCCTGGGCTTACCGCAAGACCGTGCTGGAGCCGAACGATCTTTCCGCCTGCCGGGTCATCTTCGGCGAGGCCGACCAGTTCCCGGGGCTGACGGTGGACCGCTTCCAGAATGTTCTGGTGACCCAGACCCTCAGCGTGGGGATGGAAAAGCTCAAGCCGATGCTTTTTCCCCTGCTGGCCGAGGTGCTGCGGGCCGACGGCCAGACCATTGAGGGCATCTACGAGCGGAACGACGAGGCCCTGCGGGCCAAGGAGGGGCTGGAGCAGAACAAGGGCTGGTTCGATCTGCCCGGCGAGAGCCACCCCGCCGGCACCCAGACGGAAATTTGCGAGAACGGCGTGTACTACCACGTGGATTTTGAGAACGGCCAGAAGACCGGCTTCTTCCTGGACCAGAAGTACAACCGCCGTGCCGTGGCCCGGCTGGCCGCAGGGCACACCGTGCTGGACTGCTTTACCCACACCGGCAGCTTTGCGCTGAACGCCGCCAAAGGCGGGGCCGCACGGGTCACCGCTGCCGACATCAGCGCCGAGGCCATTGCCATGGCCCAGCGGAACGCCCGGCGCAACGGCCTGACCAACATGGATTTCCTCTGCGAGGACACCTTCCAGCTGCTGCCCCGGCTGGAAAAAGAGGGCCACCCCTACGATTTCATCATTCTGGACCCGCCGGCCTTCACCAAAGCCCGCCGCACGGTGGAAAACGCCATGCGGGGCTATAAGGAGATCAACTACCGGGCCATGAAGCTGCTGCCCCGGGGCGGGTATCTGGCCACGGCCAGCTGCTCCCACTTTGCCACCGAGGAGCTGTTCGTCAAGATGCTCCACGCCGCCGCAAAGGACGCCCACCGCCAGCTGCGGCAGATCGAGGTAAAACAGCAGGCCCCGGACCACCCCATCCTGTGGGGCGTGCCGGAGACGAATTACCTGAAGTTTTTTCTGTTCCAGGTAATCTGAGCTCTCCGCCCTCTCAGGCGCTTTTGAGAAGTATTGCCGCACATGGCGGAGAGGGCGAGCCGTTTAAGTATTACTTATTCCGCAAATTTTCACCGCAATTCGCCAAATCAAAGCGTTTGCCCCAAAAATACAACGGGGCCCTCGGGCAAAAATTGTCCGTTTTGTCAATTGTGTTTTCGCGGCCGTTAGGCTATAATCATCGCATAGACAGCAACGGCGCTGTGGGTCACCTCCTGACTCGCAGCGCCGTTTCGTTTAGGTCATCCTGTCGCACACTTTTTGCGGCTTTCCGTCAAAGACAAGATCAAGTAAGGAGTAGGATTTATGGCAGCAAATGTTATGGAAATCTACGGCAGCAAGGTCTTCAACGAGCACGTCATGAAGGAGCGTCTGCCCAGTGCCACTTACAAGAGCCTGGAAAAGACCCTCCACAAGGGTGCCCCTCTGGATATCGAGGTGGCAAACGTCGTGGCCAGCGTGATGAAGCGCTGGGCCATGGAGCTGGGTGCCACCCATTATACCCACTGGTTCCAGCCGCTGACCGGCATCACCAGTGAGAAGCACGACGGCTTCGTTTCCCCCGTAGGCGACGGCACCGCCATCATGGAGTTCTCCGGCAAAGAACTGGTGCGCGGCGAGCCCGACGCCTCCTCCTTCCCCTCCGGCGGCCTGCGCGCCACCTGCGAGGCCCGCGGCTACACCGCCTGGGATCCCACCAGCTACGCTTTTGTGAAGGATGACGTCCTGTGCATCCCCACCGCTTTTGTCAGCTACACCGGCGAGGCACTGGATAAGAAGACCCCCCTGCTGCGCTCCATGAACGCGCTGTCCGGCCAGGCCGTCCGCATCCTGAAGCTGTTTGGCAAGGACGTGGACTATGTTTCCACCACCGTAGGCCCCGAGCAGGAATATTTTCTTATTAAGAAGGAGGACTACGAGGCCCGTCAGGACCTGATCCTCACCGGCCGCACCCTCTTCGGCGCCCCCTCTGCCAAGGGTCAGGAGCTGGAGGAGCACTACTTCGGCGTCATCCGCCCCGAGGTCTCCGCCTTTATGAAGGAGCTGGACGAGGAGCTGTGGAAGCTGGGCGTCCCCGCCAAGACCAAGCACAACGAGGTGGCCCCCTGCCAGCATGAGCTGGCCCCCATTTTTGACACCACCAACGTCGCCATCGACCACAACCTGCTGACCATGGAGATGATGAAGAAGATCGCTCCCAAGTACGGTCTGATCTGCCTGCAGCACGAGAAGCCCTTTGAGGGCGTCAACGGCAGCGGCAAGCACAACAACTGGTCCATGAGCACCTCTGCCGAGAACCTGCTGGACCCCGGCGACACCCCCATGGAGAACCTGCAGTTCCTCGTCTTCCTGGCTGCCGTCATCAAGGCGGTGGATGAATACGCCGACCTGCTGCGCACCTCCGTGGCCACCCCGGGCAACGACCACCGTCTGGGCGCCAACGAGGCACCCCCGGCCATCATCTCCATCTTCGTCGGCGAGGAGCTGGAGGCCGTCATCGACGCCATTGCCTCCGATTCCCCCTATGCCGGCCCTGTGAAGATGAAGATGGATCTGGGCGTGGACGTCCTGCCCAAGTTCAGCAAGGACACCACCGACCGCAACCGTACCTCTCCCTTTGCCTTCACCGGCAACAAATTCGAGTTCCGTATGCCCGGCTCTGCCGAGAACCTGAGCGACGCCAACACCATCCTGAACACCGCCGTCGCCAAGGAGCTGAAGGGCTACGCCGACGAGCTGGAGGGCGCAGAGGACTTCACCAGCGCCGCCATCGCCCTCGTCAAGCGCACCATCCGCGACCACCGCCGCGTCATCTTCAACGGCAACGGCTACACCGCCGAGTGGGAGGCCGAGGCCGAAAAGCGCGGCCTGCCCAACAAGAAGAACACCCCCGCCGCTCTGCCCGCCCTCATCGACCCGAAGAACATCCAGCTGATGGAGGACTTCGGCGTGCTGACCAAGGTGGAGATGGAGAGCCGCTACGAGGTGGAGATGGAGCACTACTCCAAGATCATCAACATCGAGGCACTGACCATGCTGGAGATGGCCCGCAAGCAGCTGCTGCCCGCCATCAACGCCTACATGAGCGAAGTGGCCAACACCGCTGCCTCCAAGCTGGCCGTGAGCGAGGCCATCAGCGTGCGCAGCGAGACCAAGACGCTGCAGAAGCTTTCTGCCGACGCCGACACCATGAGCGACGCCATCGATACCCTGCAGGCCGCTGTGGACGCCGCCAAGGCACTGGAGGACGAGAGCAAGAAGGCCGTTTCCTTCCACGACGATGTTCTCCCCGCCATGGACGCCCTGCGTGCCGTTGCCGACGATGCCGAGACCATCTGCGGCGAGGATTACTGGCCCCTGCCCAGCTACAGCAAGATGCTTTACTACGTCTGATTTTGCATAAGATCAAACTGAATCAGCATCCGTAGGCTGCGGAACCAACCAACGACATTCTCCTTTTCCTATTTCTTACACCAGCCTAAAGACCTGCCTCCCCATCGGGGCAGGCCTTTAGGCGTTTTTGGTGCAGGACACAGTCTTTGCCTTTTCTGCAAGCAAATACCATAAAATTTCCGCCGCAGGGTTCGCACGGTCTCTGCGGCGCGGAGGTGTGTTATGAGCTATACGACCCAGCAGGACGTCCTTGATTTTGTGGAGGACAACAACATCAAATTCGTCCGCTTTGCTTTCTGCGATATCTTCGGCATCCAGAAGAACATCGCCGTCCTAGGCAGCGACCTGGCCAAAGCCCTGGAGGACGGCGTCTGCTTTGACGGCAGCGCCATTGCGGGCTTTATGCACGTGGAGGAGAGCGACCTCGTCCTCCGGCCCGACCTTTCCACCATGACCATCCTGCCCTGGCGCTCCACCGAGGGCCGGGTGATGCAGTTTTTCTGCGACGTGGAAAAGCCGGACGGCGCGCCTTTTGGCGGCAACAGCCGGGGCTTTCTGCGGCAGGTGAACCGCCAGTTCAAACAGCTGGGCCTCACCTGCAACGTGGGCACCGAGGTGGAGTTCTACCTGTTTGAGAACGACGACCACGGCCGCCCCACCCGCATCCCCATTGATTTTGGCGGCTATTTTGACGTGGCCCCTCTGGACGCAGGCGAGAACCTGCGCCGGGACATCTGCCTGACCATGGAGCAGATGGGCATGGCCCCCCAGCACAGCCACCACGAGAACGGCAGCGGCCAGAACGAGATCGATTGCCACTACGCAGGCCCCCTGAAGACCGCCGACAACGTGATGATGTTCAAGCAGATCGTCCGGGCAGTGGCCACCAGCAACGGCCTCCACGCCAGCTTTCTGCCCAAGCCCCTGCCGGACCAGGCGGGCAGCGGTTTGCACATCAACCTCTCGCTGTACATGGACGGCCACAACCTGTTTGAGGGCGACATCGCCCCCGACAGCATCCCCGGCAGCTTTATGGCGGGCATCCTGGCCCACAGCCGGGAGCTGACGGCCTTTACCAATCCCCTGCCCAACAGCTACCTCCGCTTTGGCTGCGACGAGGCCCCCCGCTATGTGAGCTGGAGCCGCCAGAACCGCAGCCAGCTGGTGCGCATCCCCCAGGTAAAGGGCGACAACTGCCGCATGGAGCTGCGCAGCCCCGACCCGGCCTGCAACCCCTACCTTTCCATTGCGCTGATCCTGGCCGCCGGATTGGACGGCATCCAAAAGCGGATGGAGCTGCAGGCCCCCGTGAACAAAAACCTCTTCCTCCCGGGCGAGGTCGAGGGGCTGGGGCTGGAGGCCCTGCCCGCCTCGCTGGAGGAGGCCGTGGAAGTGGCGCAGAACAGCGAATTTTTGAAGCGTGTTTTGCCCCAGGAGCTGGGCCGCCGCTACTACGCCGAGGCTCTGCGCCGGAGCGAGGCGCTGAAAAAAGCCGCAGACCCCGCCGAGTATGAGCGGATCCACTATTTCAACGCGATCTGACCCCTTCGATCCCCACAAATCAGGTGTAAGAAAGGAGCGATCCGAATGGGACGTGCTCTGATCGTCAGCGCCGGTGCAAGCTCCAACGAGTATTTGTGTGCCCGCCTGACGGAACTGGGATATACCCGGCCCCTCATTGTGCCCAGCGGCGCGGAGGCCCGGCGAAGGATGCTGGAATCGGATTTTGAGCTCATCGTGGTCAATGCGCCCCTGCCCGACGAATTTGGCCACGACCTGTGCGCCACGGCGGTGGAAAAGACCGACGCGGGCGTGGTGTTCCTCGTAAAAGCCGCCGCTGCCGAGCAGCTGCTGCAGCCCATGAGCGAGCAGGGCGTACTGCTGGTGTGCAAGCCCTTCTCCAACACGCTGTTTCTGCAGGCCATCCATATGGCGGCCGCCAGCAACCACCGGCTGCTGGTGCTGCGGCAGGAAAATGCCCGGATGCAGGAAAAGCTGCAGCAGGTGCGGCTGGTGAGCCGGGCCAAGTGCTGCCTCATTGCCGAAAAAGGGATGAGCGAGAGCGAGGCGCACCGCTACATTGAAAAGGCGGCCATGGACTCCCGGCGCGACCGGGCCGATGTGGCGCAGGAGATCCTTGATTCTTTTGACCCTTCGGGTGTATAATCTGGAGTTGGACGTCTGAAGGGCGCGGGCTTTGCTCTACGTGCTCTTCCTATGGGAAAGTATATTTTTGAAAAAACAAGAGTTTATTAAAGGAGGACAAAATATGGCAACCAAGTTTATTTTTGTCACCGGCGGCGTCGTTTCCGGCCTGGGCAAGGGCATTACGGCGGCCTCTCTGGGCCGTCTGCTCAAGTGCCGGGGCCTGAAGGTGGCCAGCCAGAAGCTGGATCCCTACGTCAACGTGGACCCGGGCACCATGAGCCCGCTGCAGCACGGCGAAGTGTTTGTGACCGACGACGGCACCGAGACCGACCTGGATCTGGGCCACTACGAGCGCTTCATCGACGAGAACCTGAACAAATACTCCAACCTGACCACCGGCAAGGTGTACTGGAACGTGCTGAACAAGGAGCGCCAG
>RKCM01000110.1 GCA_014858325.1 Oscillospiraceae bacterium
AAAGGGAGAGGCAAGGGCCTTACCGATACGCCTTGGCTCCCCCTTTGGGGGAGCTGGCGCGGTAGCGCCTGAGAGGGCGAGGTGCTTAATCGTAATCCACTTTTTCCAGAAACAGCCCCTTGGCGGGCAGGGTGGGGCCTGCGCTGCGGCGGTCGCGGCTGGCTAAGATGGCGGGGATGGCATCGGGGCTCAGCCGCCCCGCGCCCACCTCGCACAGCGTGCCCGCCAGGATGCGCACCATGTTGTAGAGGTAGCCGTCCGCCGTCACCACGATGTCCACCTCGTCCCCCTGCCGGGTGACGCTGCAGGCCGTGATGGTGCGCACGGTGTCGCCGTGGGCCGCCGCCGAGGAGCCGGAGGCGCACAGGGCCAGAAAATCGTGCCTGCCCACAAAGCGCTGCGCCGCCTGCTGCATCCGGGCTTCGTCCAGAGGACGGGGCACCTTGGCGTAATACCGCTCCTCAAAGGGCGAGTCGATCGGACTGTTGTGGATGCGGTAGCGGTAGGTTTTGGTATGGGCCGCGTACCGGGCGTGGAACTCCTCGGGCACCACGCGGGCCGCAAGCACCCGGATATCCGGGGGCAGGTGCTGGTTGAGGGCCAGCGGCAGCTTTTCCGTCGGGATGCGGGAGTCGGCGTGGAAATTGAGCATGAAGCCCCGGGCGTGGACGCCCGCATCGGTGCGGCTGCAGCCCTTGATATCGGGCCGGGTGCCCAGCACCGCCTCCAGCGCATCCTGAAAGGTCTGCGCCACGCTGCGGCCATTGGGCTGCACCTGAAATCCGCAGTAGTCCGTGCCGTCATAGGCTAATTTGAGTAGATAGTTCATAGCGTTTGTCTACAGGTTCGTCTACACGTTGTCTACAGGCTTGTCTACAGGAAAACCCCAGCATTCATGCGGGTTTTCTTCTCTTGTAGACAATGTAGACAAGAATATAGAAGAAAATAAAATAACAGACAGGGGGCAGAATGCTTTTGCGCAAAAAGTTTTTTCCCCCTTGTCTACATGAGTTTGTCTACATCAGAAATTGGGGAACACCAGGCGCGACGAGAGGATGACGGCGAAGCAGACGAGGCAGACGGCCAGGTCGATGTAGTCCTGTTTGTCGCACCGCAGCACCTTCAGGCGGGTGCGGCCTTCGCCCCCCCGGTAGCACCGGCACTCCATGGCCATGGCCAGCTCGTCGGCCCGGCGGAAGGCCGAGATGAACAGCGGGATGAGCACCGGCACCAGCGCCTTGACCCGCTCGGTCATCTTGCCGTTGTCCAGCATGGCGCCCCGGGCTTTCTGGGCGTTCATGATCTTATCCGTCTCCTCGATGAGGGTGGGGATGAAGCGCAGGGCGATGCTCATCATCATGGCCAGCTCATGCACCGGGAAGTGCAGCTTGCCCAAAGGCTTGAGCAGCTGCTCGATGGCATCCGTCAGCACGATGGGGCTGGTGGTGTAGGTGAGCAGGCTGGTGCCCGCGATGAGGGCCATGACGCGCACGGCCATCAGGATGGCGTACTTGACGCCCTCGGCGTAGATGGTCAAGACCCACACCCGCACCAGCGGCTCCCCCTCGCCCGAAACAAAGAAGAGGTTGAGCACCGCCGTGAAAACGACGATGGGCAGGATGGGCTTCAGGCTCTTGACGATGAGCTTGAAGGGAATTTTCGCCACGCCGTACATCCCCACCAGAAACAGCAGGGACAGCGCCAGCCCCAGGGGGTTGGACGCCGCAAACAGCAGGATGATGTAAACGATGGTCAGCACGATCTTCATCCGGGGGTCGAACCGATGCACGAGGCTGTTGCCCGGGAAGTGCTGGCCGATGGTGATATCTCTCAGCATTCCGCACTGCCCCCTTTCCGGCTGTCATCCCGGGGCAGGATGAGGCTCTCGCCCGCGTCCCGCCGCGCTTTGGCCGCCAAGATCATCTTGACGGCGTAGGGGATGGTGTACACGTCCGCCGGGACGTCCACCCCCATCTCCCGCAGTTTGAGGAAAATCTTCGTCACCTGCGGCACGGAAAGGCCCAGCTTCAGCAGCTCCGGGGCCCGGGCAAACACCTTTTCCACCGTGTCGTACATGGCGATCTTTTTGTTGGACATCACCAAAACCTTATCGGCATATTTGGCGATATCCTCCATGCTGTGGGAGACCAGGAGGACGGTGGTGCCCGTCTTTTTGTGGTACTCCTTCACCTCGCCCAAAATCTCGTCCCGGCCCTCGGGGTCCAGGCCCGCTGCGGGCTCGTCCAGCACCAGAATGCGGGGCTTCATGGCCATCACGCCCGCCACGGCCACCCGGCGCTTCTGCCCGCCGGAAAGCTCAAAGGGGCTGCGCTCCAAAAGCGCCCGGTCCAGCCCGACAAAATCCGCCGCCTCGTGGACGCGCTTGTCAATTTCCGCCTCGTCCAGCCCCATGTTTTTGGGGCCAAAGGCGATGTCCTTGTAGCAGGTCTCCTCAAACAGCTGGTACTCCGGGTACTGGAAGACCAGCCCCGTCAAAAAACGGAACTCCCGGATCTTTTCCGGCTCGGCCCACAAATCGCGCCCGTCGATGTAGATTTTGCCGCTGGTGGGCTTGTTCAGGCCGTTCATGTGGGTGATGAGGGTGGATTTGCCGGAGCCGGTGGCCCCGATGATGCCCACGAACTCCCCTTCCTCCACGGCAAAGCTCACATCGTCCAGCGCCGTCACGGCGTTGGGCATACCGGGGTTGTAGACGTAGCTCAGGTGCTCCACCCGAATGATGTTGTTCGGCATTGGTCTTACCTCCCCTCTCACTGCAACAGCTCATACAGAGCCTGTGCGCACGCGCCGGTGTCGATGATGCCCTCGGGCATGGGGATGCCGGCCTTGACCAGCTCATCCCGCAGCTCGGCGGCCTGGGGCACATCCAGCCGCAGGGCCCGGACCTTCTCCGTCTGGCTGAACACCTCTTTGGGGGTGCCCTCCATCACGATCTCGCCCCGGCTCATCACCAGCACCCGGTCGGCCTGGGCGGCTTCTTCCATATAATGGGTGATGGACACCACGGTGATGCCCATATTCTGATTCAGGTGGTGGATGGTCTGCATCACCTGCTCCCGGCCCCGGGGGTCCAGCATGGCGGTGGCTTCGTCCAGAATGATGCAGTCCGGCCGCATGGCCACGATGCCTGCAATGGCCACCCGCTGCTTCTGCCCGCCGGAGAGGTTGTGGGGAGCCCGCTCCCGGTACTCGTAGATGCCCGCCATCTTCATGGCGTCGTCCACCCGGCGGCGCATCTCCTCGGGCGGGACGCCCAGGTTCTCCAGCGCAAAGGCCACGTCTTCCTCCACCACGGTGGCCACGATCTGGTTGTCCGGGCTTTGGAACACCATGCCCACCTTCTGGCGGATGTCGTAAATTTTATCGTCGTCTTTGGTGTCCATCCCCTCCACCGTCACGGTGCCGCTCTCGGGCAGGAGGATGGCGTTGAAGTGCTTGGCGAGGGTGGATTTGCCGCAGCCGTTGGCCCCCAGCACCGCCACGAACTCGCCCCGCTGCACCCCCACCGACACGCCGTTGAGGGCGTAGGCCGGGCTCTCGGGGTCGTAGCGGAATTTCAAATCTTGTGCCGTTAAAATCGTTTCTTCCATCTGTGTTCTCTTTCTGGTGGTGCGCCCCTCTCAAAAGGGCTGTACCCCATTCTATTTTATAAACTCCCCCAGCCGCCTGCGGCGGCAGCCCCCTCAAAGAGGGAGCCTTTTGGGTTTCTGCTGTCATAAAGCCTCCCTCCCTGAGGGAGGTGGCATCGCGAAGCGATGACGGAAGGAGTATTCACTCTTCCCAGATCGCCGTGGCACCGCAGGGCACCACGCCCCCGGTGGCGGAGACGGGCAGGCCGATCTCGTCGCAGCTGGTGCGGCCCCCAAAGCGGGGCACCAGCGTCGTTTTGAGCATATACTCCATGACGGCGGGCGACAGGCCCGTGGTGTAGCTGTTGACGGCGAAGAAGAGGGGCTTCTCGCTCAGCACCTCCTCACACTGGGAGATGAGATCGTAGATGCAGTCTTCCAGCTTCCAGATCTCGCCCCCCGGGCCGCGCCCGTAGCTGGGCGGGTCCATGATGATGCCGTCGTAGGTGTTGCCCCGGCGCTTTTCCCGGGCCACGAACTTGGCGCAGTCGTCCACCAGCCAGCGGATGGGCCGGTCGGCCAGACCGCTTGCCGCAGCGTTCTCCTTGCCCCAGGCCACGATGCCCTTGGAGGCGTCCACATGGCAGACGGTGGCCCCCGCCGCCGCGCAGGCCAGGGTAGCGCCGCCGGTGTAGCCAAAGAGGTTGAGCACCCGGATGGGCCGCCCCGCCGCCCGGATCTTCTGGGCATACCACGCCCAGTTGACGGCCTGCTCCGGGAAGACGCCGGTGTGCTTGAAGCCCGTGGGGCTGACGATGAGGGTCAGCTTATCCTCCCCTTCGCCGCAGCGGATCTTCCATTTTTCGGGCAGGCGGCGCTTGTACTCCCACTCGCCGCCGCCCTGGCTGGAGCGGTGGTACACCGCGTCCGCCTTGGCCCAGAGGGGGCTGCGTTTGGGGGTCTTCCACACCACCTGCGGGTCCGGCCGGATGAGGATGGTCTCGCCCCAGCGCTCCAAGCGGTTGCCGTCGGTGGCGTCCAGCAATTCGTAATCTTTCCAGGTATCTGCAGGGCGCATAGCGTCCTCCTTTCGCTTACTGTTTCAGGATGCGTTGTTCGATGCGTTCCACGATGCGCTTGGCGCAGCGGTCGATGGCTTCCAGGTCCTGCCCTTCCACCATGACGCGGATTTTCGGCTCGGTGCCGGAGACCCGCACCAGCACCCGGCCCATGCCCATCAGCTTCTGCTGCTCGTTCTCGATGAAGCCTGCCAGCACCTCGTCCTCCTTGTAGGCGGCCTTCTGGGCGGCGTTGGCCGTCACGTTCACCAGCACCTGGGGGTACTGGGCGTAGATGCCGTTCAGCTCGCTCATCTTCTTGCCGCTCTCGGCCAGCAGCTTGAGCAGCTTGCCCGCCGTCAGCTCGCCGTCGCCGGTGGTGGCGTGGTGGAGCAGGATGACATGGCCGCTCTGCTCGCCGCCGATGGCGTAGCCGTTCTCCCGCATATTTTCCAGCACGTAGCGGTCGCCCACGGCGGTCTTCTCGGTGTGGATGCCCTGGCTTTCCATGTATTTGATGAAGCCCAGGTTGGACATCACAGTGACCACGGCGGTGTTGCCGTCCAGGCGGCCCTTTTCCTTCATGGTCAACGCCAGCAGGGCGATCACTTTGTCGCCGTCGATCTCCCGGCCCAGCTCGTCGCAGGCAAGGCACCGGTCGGCGTCGCCGTCAAAGGCGATGCCGCAGTCGAAGCCGCCTGCCACCACGGCTTTTTCCAGGTTGTCCAGGTGGGTGCTGCCCACCCCCCTGTTGATGTTGGCTCCGTCCGGCGAGATGCCCAAAAAGGTGCACTTGGCCCCCAGCCGGGGGAAGAGCTTCTGGGCCACGGCGGCGGACGCGCCGTTGGCGCAGTCGATGCAGACGTTGAGGCCCGTCAGGTCGCCGTGGATGGCTTCGTACAGGTGGTCCACATAGTCATCCAGACCGTCGGCCCGGACGGATACCCGGCCCACCTCCGCGCCCGTGGCCAGCGGGATGTCGGCGCAGTTGTTGTCGATGTGCTTCTCGATCTCGTTCTCCACCTCGTCGGGCAGCTTGTAGCCGGTGCCCGCGAAAATTTTGATGCCGTTGAATTCCATCGGGTTGTGGCTGGCGGAGATGACCACGCCCGCGTCGGCGTTGTATTTTTTGACGAGGTAGGCCACGGCGGGAGTGGGCAGCACGCCCAGGCTCTCCACGTCCGCGCCCACGCTGCACAGGCCCGCCGTCAGGGCGGCTTCCAGCATATCGCCGGATTGGCGGGTGTCCTTGCCGATGAGGATGCGGGGGCGGTGGCCGGTGCTGCCCGTGAGGACAGCCGCCGCGCCCCGGCCCAGCTTCATGGCCAGCTCGCAGGTCAGGTCAGCGCCCGCCACTCCGCGCACGCCGTCGGTCCCAAAATATTTTCCCATAAAAGTTCCCCCTTAAAACAATGTCTGCTGCCCGTTGTCCTCGGGCGCACCCGTCTCGGGTGCCTGCAATCCCAGATGCTCGTAGGCCAGGCGGGTCACGCAGCGGCCCCGGGGCGTCCGGGTCAAAAAGCCCATCTGCATCAGATAGGGCTCGCACAGGTCTTCCAGTGTCACGGCTTCTTCGCCGAGGGCTGCGGCCAGCGTTTCCAGCCCCACCGGCCCGCCGTTGTACATCTCGATGATGGCCCGCAGCAGGCTGCGGTCCAGCTCGTCGAGGCCCAGCGCGTCCACATCCATCCGTTTGAGGCCCATCAGGGCCACGTCCCGGTCGATGACGCCGTCGCTCAGCACGGTGGCAAAGTCCCGCAGGCGCTTCAAAAAGCGGTTGGCCACGCGGGGGGTGCCCCGGCTGCACTTGGCCAGCTCGTAGGCGCCCTCCGGCGTGATGGGCTGGTCGAGGATGCCCGCCGAGCGCTGGATGATGCGGGAGAGTTCATCGGGGCTGTACAGCTCCAGCTTGAGCAGCACGCCGAAACGGTCCCGCAGAGGGCCGGTAATTTGTCCCGCCCGGGTGGTGGCCCCCACGAGGGTGAACCGGGGCAGGTTGATGCGGATGCTCTGGGCGCTGGGGCCCTTGCCGATCATGATGTCCAGCGCGTAGTCCTCCAGCGCCGGGTAGAGCACCTCCTCCACCTGCCGGGACAGGCGGTGAATTTCGTCGATGAAGAGCACGTCGCCCTCCTGCAGGTTGGTCAGCAGGGCGGCCAAATCGCCGGGCTTCTCGATGGCGGGGCCGCTGGTGATGCGAATTTGAACCCCCATCTCGTTGGCGATGATGCCCGCCAGCGTCGTTTTGCCCAGGCCCGGGGGGCCGTAGAGCAGGATGTGGTCCATGGGCTCGCCCCGCCGCCGGGCGGCTTCCAGGTAAATTTTCAGGTTCTGCTTGACCTTCTCCTGGCCGATGTAGTCTTCCAGATGCTGCGGGCGGAGGTTGTTTTCCTCGTTGTCGGCCACGGTCAGGCCCGGCTGCATCATTTTTGCGCCGTAAAGCGCGGTATCGTCCTGCATTGCTTACCTCCTGCCTGCCATGCCCCGGAGCGCCAGCTTGATGATCTCCTCCACGGGCAGCGTTGCGTCGATCTTGGAAACGGCCAGCGCGGCCTCGCTCTGGCTGTAGCCCAGCGACACCAGTGCCGCAATGGCCTGCCCGGCCCCCTGCGCCGCCGGGGCGGCGGAGGCCGTCCTCCCCACGTCTTCGAGGTTGATGCCGTCCACAAAGCCCTTGGCCACCTTATCCTTCAGCTCCAGCACGATGCGCTGGGCCAGCTTTGGCCCCACGCCGGAAGCGGCCTTGAAAGCCTTGTGGTCCCCCGCCGAGATGGCCAGCGCCACCCGGTCCGGCTCCATGACGCTCAAAATGGCAAGGCCCACTTTGGGCCCCACGCCGGAGACCGCCGTCAGCATCTCAAAGCAGGCCTGCTGCTCCTCGGTGGCAAAGCCGTAAAGGCTCACGTCGTTTTCCGTCACGCTCAGCACGGTGTAAAGAGTGGCCTCTTTGCCCACCCCCGGCAGCGCCCCGGCCACGCTGGCGGGGCACTGGGCGTAGTACCCCACGCCCCCGCAGCTGAGCACCACCGCGTTCAGCGTCTTTTTGATGATTTTTCCCGTAAGGCAGTAAATCATGTTTCTTTCCTCAATTGCTCGCCCTCTCCGTCAATGCTTCGCATTGCCACCTCTCCCAAAGGGAGAGGCAAGGGCCTTACTGAAACGTTCTTGGCTCCCCCTCTGGGGGAGCTGGCGCGAAGCGCCTGAGAGGGCGAGGCCGTTAAATCGGCCCCACGCCCCGCCGCACAAAGCGGTTGAGCTGGTTGCCGTTGGTGTGGCAGAAGGTGATGGCCATGGCCAGGGCGTCGGCGGTGTCGTCGGGCTTGGGCACGGCGGGCAGATGGAGCAGCACCCGGGTCATCTCCTGCACCTGTTTTTTCACGGCCTTGCCGTAGCCCGTCACGGCCTGCTTCACCTGCATGGGGGTGTACTCGTAGATGGGCAGCCCCGCCTGCGCCGCCGCCAGCAGGATGACCCCCCGGGCCTCGGCCACGCCGATGACGGTGGTCTGGTTGTGCTGGTAGAAAAGCTTTTCGATGGCCAGCACCTCGGGCTTCGTCCGCTCGATGACCTCCCGGATGCCCCCGTACACCTCGTCCAGCCGCCGCTCAAAGGGCACCCCGGCGTCGGTGCACACGGCCCCGAAATCCACCGGCGCAAAGCGGTTTCCCCCATAATCCACGACCCCCCAGCCTACGATGGCGTAGCCCGGGTCGATGCCCAACACTCTCATACAGCGAATCCTTCCCAGTTGTAATCATCTTATTATAGCACAGCCGCCCCAAAGGGGCAACGGAAAACCGCCGAACCGCCCCGAAATGGAAACCTCTCCCGCCCCGCCGGGGTCCCCCTGCCCGCCGCTGCCGGAGCCGGGCAGAAATTTTTTGCTTTTTTGCAAAAAGGGCTTGCGTTCCGCCGCAAAGTATGGTATTCTATTTGAGCTGACCTTGGCAAAACAGAATATGGACGGTTAGCTCAGCTGGTAGAGCATCTGCTTGACGTGCAGGAGGTCACAGGTTCGAGTCCTGTACCGTCCACCATACAGTTCG
>RKCM01000212.1 GCA_014858325.1 Oscillospiraceae bacterium
CAGAACGACGGCGAGTTCGTGGGCGGCTGCATTGCAGGCGGCCGCAACTATTTCCACATCAACTCTGCCGGCGATGCGGAGCCCTGCGTCTTCATCCACTATTCCAACGCCAACATCCACGACAGCAGCATTCTGGAGATCCTCCACAGCCCGCTGTTCATGGCATACCACAACGGCCAGCCCTTCAACAAAAACCACCTCCGCCCCTGCCCCATGCTGGAAAACCCCGAGCTGCTGCGGAAGATGGTCCACGAGACCGGCGCCCACAACACCGACCAGCAGAGCCCGGAGAGCGTCGATCACCTCTGCGACAAGTGCAAAGAGTACGCCGTCCGCTGGCAGCCCATGGCGGACGAGATCTGGTCCCACACCAAGATCCGCGAGAGCCGGTATGAGAACTACAAGGATTGGAAGCCCAACGCATAAATAAGAGCACGCCCTGAGATTACTCCCAGAGATCGCAATAACCGACAACGCCGCCCGGTACAGCCAAAACTGTACCGGGCGGCGTTGTCGGTTGCGCCCTGCTCTGCCTGTGGGCCGGGCTCAGACGCTCTTTTTGTAGACGACTGCCGCCACGATGGCCGAGAGCACTTCCGTCATCCAGAAGGCGTGCCAGACGCCCACGGGGCCGAAAGCGCGGCAGAGCACAAAGGCCAGCGGCATGATGAAGACGATGTAGCGGCACAGGGAGATGACCAGCGACTGCGTGCCTTTGCCCAGGCCCTCCAAGGCACCCGAAGTGGTGGTGGACACCGCCGAGACCACGAAGCCGATGGAGATGATGCGCAGGGCCGTCCGGCCGATGGCGATGGTCTCGGGGTTCTGGGTAAAGAGGCCCATCAGCGTGCCGGAAGCTGCCAGACAGCCCAGCGTGCCCGCCGCCATGATGACGGCGCTCATACCCAGCGTCAGCTGGTACAGCTTGCGCACCCGCTTGTGCTCGCCCGCGCCGTAGTTGTACCCCACGAGGGGGCGCATCCCCTGCACGATGCCGTTGGCGGGCAGGTAGAGAAAGGTCTGCAGCTTGTAGTAGATGCCCAGCACAACGACATAGCTTTCGGAGTAAGCCGCCAGCAGTCCGTTGAGGAAGGTGACCAGCAGGGAGGGCAGGGCCAGATTGAGGATGGCGGGCACGCCGATGGCGTAGAGCCGGGCTTCCAGCGCGGCCTGGAAATGCAGCCACAGTCGGCGGAACCGCAGCGGCAGCTCGGTGGTGCAGTAGACTGCCAGATAGACGGCAAGGCTCAGGGTCTGGCCGATGCCGGTGGCCAGCGCCGCACCGGCAATGCCCATTTTGGGAAAGGGCCCGATGCCGAAGATGAGCAGCGGGTCCAGCAGAATGTTGCCCACACAGCCCGTGATCAGGGCTGCCATGGTCAGCTTCATCCGGCCCAACGCCTGAAAGATCTTCTCAAAGGCAAGGCCCGCCATGTTGATGGTGGAAAAGGCGAACACGATGCGGGCGTAGGTGATGCCCATGGAAAGGGTGTTGGTGTCCGAGGTGAAGCGGCCCAGAAACCACGGGAGGACAAAGATGCAGACAACGGTGCCCACCACGCCGTGCAGCAGGGAAAGCGCCATGCCGTGGGTGGCGGCGGCTTCGGCTTTTTCCCGCTCGCCTGCGCCCAGATGCAGCGCCACCAGCGCGTTGATGCCGATGCCAAAGCCGATGGCGATGGCGGCAAGCAGGTTCTGGATGGGGAAGACGAGGGAGAGCGCCGTCATGGCGTTCTCGCTGATCTGCGCCACAAACAGGCTGTCTACGATGTTATAAAGGGAGTTGACCAGCATCGAGATGACGTTGGGCAGGGCCATGGAGACCAGCAGCGGGAAGACCGGCCGCTCTTTCATAAAGGTGTTGTTCATGGGGAAAAGGCTCCTTTCCGGGTGGAGGGGGATACGGCGGGACGCAAAAAAGCCACACAATGGCTTTTGCACCATTGTGTGGCGAAAAATAGCTGATGACTGTAAAAATCCACACGATATTTTAGGAACTACAGCATACCATAAAAGGGGAGGGTTTGTCAAGTGCAAAGTATGACTTTTCAGACTGGAATTTTGCGCTCCCGCCGCTTGCGTTTCACCCATCTCTGTGGTATGATAAACATAGAAGCCGATCGCAGGCACAGGGGCGTGCCCCATGGGCCGGAGCGCTGCCGCAATGCGGCCTTTTGTTTGATCTTGCGGTTAGCGCTAGCTAACAAAATGACGAAAATGCAGGGCGTGCTTTGTGCAAAACGCACAGGCGGCTCGGTGCAGAAGCTCCCCGGAGGTAGAGACAATGGTAGAGACGATTTTGAAGATCGACGGCATGATGTGCGGGATGTGCGAGAGCCACATCAACGATGTGGTGCGCAAAACGGCCAACATCCAGAAGGTGTCGTCTTCCCACACCAGGGGCGAGACGGTCATCCTCTCGGAGCAGCCGCTGGACATCGAGGCGCTGCGCAGGGCCATCGCGGAGACGGGCTATACCGTCAAGGGCGCACAGGAAAAGCCCTACGAGAAAAAGGGCTTTTTCGCGTCGCTGTTTCATAAAGGGTAACCTCTCAGGCGCTCCGCGCCAGCTCCCCTAGCAAGGGGAGCCAAGGCACGCTGCTTGCCTCTCCTATTAGGAGAGGTGGCCCCGAAGGGGACGGAGAGGTTTATTTTAGGAGGTGCGGTTTCATGAGGATTCTGGTGTACGGTGCAGGCGTGCAGGGAAGCGAACTGGCGCACAGGCTGCTGCAAAACGAGAAAAACGTGGTCACGCTGCTGACACGGGGCGAGAGGAAGGATGCCATCGACGAGAAGGGCCTCATCATCCGCCACTGGGCGCAGCGGAAGACCACTGTGGACCGGGTGCCGACCATCGACCATCTGGCCCCGGAGGATTTCTACGACGTCATCTTTGTGGCCGTGCAGGCCCAGCAGGTGGCCGATGTGCTGCCTGCCCTCAAGGCCAACCGCAGCGAGTACATCGTCTTTTTGGGCAACCAGCCCCATGCCCGCTCGGTGGTGCAGGCCATGCAGCGCCCGGCGGATAAGATCGCCTTCGGTTTCCAGAACAATGCGGGCCGTCGCGAGAGCGGGCAGGTCCTCAGCGTCCATGCCGGGTTCGGCATCACCGTCGGCGGTGCCACGGCCCCTCTTTCCGGCGTGTTCCGCCAGCGGCTGCAGGCTGCTTTTGACGGCGTGAAGGTCCGACTGACCTTCTACAGCGATATGGATGAGTGGCTCAAGTGCCACATTGCCTTTATCCTGCCCGTCTGCTATGCTGCCTACGCCTGCGGCGGCGATCTGTCCCGCCTGACGGCCGAGCAGCGCAAGCAGATCTTGGACGCCGCATGGGAGGGCTGCAATATGCTCAAGGCGGCAGGCGTCCCGGTAAACGACAAGGAAAGCACGGCCTACTACGAGGCCTGCACCCCCGGCCGGAAAAAGATGGAGCGGATGCTCTTCCTCCTGGCCAAGACCCCGCTGGGCGAGCTCTGCGCCTCCGACCACGCCATGTACGCGGTGGCCGAGATGCAGTATCTGGATGAGGCCTTTGCGGGCATCCGCGCGGCGACGAACACTGCCATGCCCGCCTGGGACACCCTGCGCAGCGAGATGCCCACCTGGAAAACGCTGCTGCTGCGCAGCAAACACCGCGTATAACAGCAAAACCGAACGAGCCTTCCCGTTTGCAGCGGGAGGGCTTTTTTCGTGCTTCCAAAGCCGGACGGTAAAAATCCTTTGCTAAAACCACCAAACTAGGCGGCTTTTTTTCGTCAAATTCACAAAATGTTTATCTTTTCGTCTGGAAATAACTATTTTTAACGTGTAAAATAAAAAGTGCGGATTGAATGCACCGCCCGATTGATTTATAATATGCCTGTATGTGGGCCGAAGTGGATTTCTTCGGCTCCTGCCTGTTTTTGCACCTCCCACACAGGGCAGAAAGCAGGGGAGAGAGGTCCTTCAAGGAGGAAAAACAACTGTGAGAGTAGGTCTTGACATCGGCAGCACCACCATCAAATGCGTGGTGCTGGATGAACACGATGCACTGGTATATTCGACATACGAACGACACTATAGTCATATTCTGGAAAAAGCGCAGGAGCTGCTGCGCCGCATCGACGCCGAGCAGCTGCACGGGGCCAAGGCCCTGCTCAGCATCTCCGGCTCGGCGGGCATGGGCCTGGCCGACAGCTGCAAGGTGCCCTTTGTGCAGGAGGTGTTTTCCACCCGCGTGGCCGTCAAGCAGTACGTCCCCCAAACGGACTGCGTCATCGAGCTGGGCGGTGAGGACGCAAAGATCCTGTTTTTGACCAACGGCACCGAGGTGCGGATGAACGGCAGCTGTGCCGGCGGCACCGGGGCCTTCATCGACCAGATGGCCACTTTGCTGAAAATGAGCGCCGACGAGATGAACAAGGCGGCCGAAAAGGCACAGCGCACCTACACCATCGCCTCCCGCTGCGGCGTTTTTGCCAAGAGCGATGTGCAGCCCCTCATCAATCAGGGGGCCCGCACCGAGGACATCGCGGCCAGCATCTATAAGGCGGTGGTCAACCAGACCATCGCAGGCCTCGCCCAGGGCCGCCCCATTCAGGGCAACATCCTGTATCTGGGCGGGCCGCTCACCTTCAGCACGGTGCTGCGCAAGAGTTTCGATGAGGCACTGGGGGTGACGGGCACCTGCCCCGAGCACAGCCTGCTCTACGTTGCGCTGGGCGCAGCCCTCTACGCCGATCAGGAGTTCAATCTCTCGGAAGTGGCCAAAGCACTGGATGAGTATGCCGCTACGGCCACCTACGCCAGCGAGCCGCCGCTGTTTGCCAGCAAAGAGGAATACGAGGCCTTCCACGCCCGGCACTTGTCCCACTGCGTGCCCCGGGTGCCCTTCAGCGCCCAGTGCGGCCCCGTCCATATCGGCATCGATTCCGGCTCCACCACCGTCAAGCTGGTGGTCGTGGACGAGAAGAGCCAGATTTTGTACACCAACTACCAGCCCAACCTCGGCAACCCGCTGCCCCTCATCCGGGAGCAGCTGCTCAAGATTTATCAGGAGCACCCGGGCCTGCAGGTGGCCAGCGTGACCACCACGGGCTACGGCGAGGAGCTTGTGAAAAACGCCTTCCGCTGCGATTATGGCCTTGTGGAAACGGTGGCCCACTTTACTGCAGCCAAATACTTCATGCCGGACGTGGATTTCATCATCGACATCGGCGGCCAGGATATGAAGTGCTTTAAGATCGAGGATGGTGCCATCAGCAACATCTTCCTCAATGAGGCCTGCTCCTCCGGCTGCGGCAGCTTTTTGCAGACCTTCGCTCAGGCGCTGGGCTACGACGTGAAAGAATTTGCCGCCCTCGGCCTGTTTGCTGACCGCCCCGTCGATCTGGGCAGCCGCTGCACCGTTTTCATGAACAGCTCGGTGAAGCAGGCCCAGAAGGATGGCGCGTCCATCCAGAACATCTCGGCGGGCCTGTCCATCAGCGTCGTCAAGAATGCGCTGTACAAGGTCATCCGAGCTTCCAGCCCCGAAGAGCTGGGGCGGAAGATCGTGGTGCAGGGCGGCACCTTCTACAACGAGGCCGTCCTCCGCGCTTTTGAAAAAGAGATGGGCGTCGAGGTCATCCGTCCCGACATCGCGGGCTTGATGGGCGCTTACGGTGCGGCCCTCTACGGCCTGCGCCAGAGCCATAAAAACGGCCAGACCGTCTCCCAGATGATGGACCAGAGAGAGCTGGAGAACTTTGACCAGAAGGTGGTCAGCGTCAAGTGCGGCGGCTGCGGCAACCACTGCCAGCTCACCGTCAATACCTTTGCCGATGGCCGCAAGTTCATCTCCGGCAACCGCTGCGACAAGCCCGTTACCGGCAAGAGCGAGGACAACAGCCTCAACCTCTATGCCTATAAGCAGCAGCTGCTGGCCTCCTATAAGCCTGTGCCCGGCAAGCGGGGCTCCATCGGCATTCCCCTGTGCCTGAATTTTTATGAGCTGCTGCCCTTCTGGTGGGCTTTCTGGACCAAGCTCGGCTTTGCCGTCCATACCAGCCCGGTGTCCAGCCGCGGGCTTTATCTGGCCGGACAGGCCACCATCCCCAGCGACACCGCCTGTTTCCCCGCCAAGCTCAGCCACGGCCACATCAAGGCTCTGAGCCAGATGCAGCTGGACGCCATCTTCTACCCCTGCCTGACCTACAACATCGACGAGGGCCTGGGTGACAACCACTACAACTGTCCCGTCGTGGCCTATTACCCGGAGGTGCTGGCAGGCAACTGCCCCGAGCTGGAAGGGAAGAAGTTCATCTACGATTACGTCGGCATCCACCGCCCCAAGGACTTCGTCCATAAAATGGCGAAGGAAGTGCTGCCGAAATACTTCGGCGGCATCTCCGAGAAAGAGGTGCAGGCCGCAGCCGATGCCGCCTACGCGGAGTACGAGGCCCACATGGCGAAAATTCGGGTCAGGGGCAGCGAGATCATCGACGAAGCCCGCCGTCAGGGCAAGCGGATCATCGTGCTGGCGGGCCGCCCCTACCACGTGGACCCGGAGGTCAACCACGGCATCGACCACCTCATCACCCGCCACGGCGCAGCCGTCGTCACCGAGGACAGCATCTCGAACCGGGTGCAGAAGTTCCCCACCAGCGTGCTGAACCAGTGGACCTACCACAGCCGCCTGTATGCCGCTGCCAAATACTGCACCACCCAGAAAGATATGGATCTGGTGCAGCTGGTGTCCTTCGGCTGCGGCGTGGACGCCATCACCACCGACGAGACCCGCGAGATCTTACAGGAGGGCGGCAAGCTTTACACCCAGCTCAAGATCGACGAGATCACCAATCTGGGCGCCGTGAACATCCGCCTGCGCAGCCTTTTTGCGGCGCTGGATGAGCGCGACGAAGATCAGAAGTAACATAGGAGGAACCTATGGAATACCAATATCCAAAATTTACCCCGGAGATGAAGAAGACCCATACCATCCTCATCCCCAATATGGCCATCACCCAGTTCCGTCTGCTGAAGTATGCGCTGGAATACGATGGCTACCAATGCGAGATCCTGGGCAACTGCGGCAGCGCCGTGGCCCAGCTGGGCCTGAAGTATGTCCACAACGACACCTGCTACCCGGCTCTGCTGGTCATCGGCCAGTTTCTGGACGCTCTGAACAGCGGCAAATACGACCTGCAGCACACCGCCCTGCTCATCACCCAGACCGGCGGCGGCTGCCGCGCCTCCAACTACATCCATTTGCTCCGCAAGGCCCTCGTCAAGGCGGGCTACCCGGAGATCCCCGTCGCCAGCCTGAACTTCTCGGGTCTGGAAAAAGACAGCGGCTTCCAGATGACCCTGCCGCTGGCCCGCCGGGCGCTGGCCTGCATCTTCTACGGCGATCTGCTCTGCGCTCTGCGCAACCAGACGGCCCCCTACGAGGACCAGAAGGGGAGTGCGGACCGGCTGGTGGACAAATGGGTGGAGCGGCTGGGCCGCGTTCTGCTGGCCGGCAAAGGCTTTACCGCCAAGGAGATGAAGCATACCTTCCCGCTCATCGCAAAAGAGTTTGCCGCCATCCCCGTGACCCGGGTGCCCAAGGTCAAGGTGGGTGTCGTGGGCGAGATCTACGTCAAATACAGCCCGCTGGGCAACAACGACCTGCAGAAGTTCCTCGAAAGCCAGGATTGCGAGGTCAACTTCCCGGGCCTGATGGGCTTTGTGCAGTATTGCGCCTTCAACATGGGAGAGGACCACGTCCTCTACGGCGGCAAGCTGGGCACCAAGGTGGTCATCGACCAGTTCCTGAACTATCTGGACAGCATCGAGCGCGCCATGCTCAAGGCCACCGCCGACGCAGGCTTCTACGCCCCCGGCCCCTTTAAGGAGCTGGTGGAAAAGCCCAAGGGCGTCATCTCCCTCGGTGCCAAGATGGGCGAGGGCTGGCTGCTCACCGCCGAGATGATCGAGCTGGTGCAGGGGGGCTACGGCAACATCGTCTGCGCCCAGCCCTTCGGCTGCCTGCCCAACCACATCGTGGGCAAGGGCATGGTGAACAAGATCCGGGCGTTGTACCCCAGTGCCAACATCACCCCCATCGATTACGACCCCAGCGCCACCCGTGTCAACCAGGAAAACCGCATCAAGCTGATGCTGGCCGTGGCCAAGGAGCGGCTGAACGCCCCCGCCGAGGCCCACCCCCTGACGGCGGAGCAGATCGCAGGCGGCGCACCGCAGCTGAGCCGCGAGACGGCAAACATCTGAGAAAAAAGAGAGTACCAAAAGAGAAAGGCCGCCCGGTGTAAAGACCGGGCGGCTTTAGTCGTGTCAGAATCCGTCGAAAAAGCCCGTTTTCTGTGTCGGCAGAAAACGGGCTATGCTGATTGCTGATTATTTTGAAAGGATTGGTAGATTCTTAAAAATTAGTCGCTGACGTAGGGCATCAGAGCAACGTGACGAGCACGCTTGATGGCCACGGTCAGGGCGCGCTGATGATAAGCGCAGGTGCCGGTCACACGGCGGGGGATGATCTTTGCACGCTCAGAGACGTACTTACGCAGACGGGGCACGTCCTTGTAATCGATGGTGTCGATGCGATCGACACAGAAGCTGCAAACCTTCTTG
>RKCM01000087.1 GCA_014858325.1 Oscillospiraceae bacterium
CGCCGTAGCCCTGTTCCAGATCGCTTTCATCGAGCTCTTTCAGGACGACTTCATGGTAAAGCCGTTTTTCTCCAGCAGGTGCTGCATGGCCTTATTGTCGGCGTGGGTGTCGGCCCGGAGGCTCTCGCAGTGCTCCAGGCACCAGGTGATGACGGCGGTGGCCACGCCCTTCTGCCGGCCCGCCGAGGCAAGGCGGTGGATGGTGCCGTAGGGCAGGGTATCGTTGAGCCACTGGCCGTCCGTGATGGTCCGATAGGTGGGGTCCGGGCCGAGGATGAAGGCAAAAACGCCCTCCAGCTGGCCGTTGACCAGATAGAGGAAAAGGCGGTTGGCGTCGATATCCTCGGCCAGCTGCTCCTCCGGCGGGAAGTGGTCGCCCCACTGGGTGGGGTTGCCGGAGGCTTTCATCACCTCCCGGGCATGGGCATAGATCTTGAGGATCTGGGGCAGATCCTTGCGGGTCGCACCTCGAAACATAGGTTCCACCTTCTCTTTCTGCGCACAGCGCAGCGTCATTTTCGTCTATTGTAGCACAATCGGGCAGCAAATTCCAGTTTTGGGCAAAACAAAAGATGCACCGTGGTTTTTGCGGTGCATCTTTTGTTTTGTGCGGAATTTTTTGCGCAGGGCGGTCAGGCGCTGGCGCGGGGGCGGGCCATCCGGCTGCGGCGGTACTCCCGGGGGCTCTGGCCATACCGCTCATGGAAGAGGCGGTAGAAGTAGCTGGTGTTCTCGTAGCCCACATAGGTGATGATCTGCTGGATGTTCCAGTCGCTGCGGCGCAGCAGGCGGGCGGCGGTCTCCATCCGATGCTTCTGGAGCAGCTCTTTGTAGGTCTTGCCCGTCTGGGTGCGGACGCACTCGCTGACATAGGCCAGCGAGACGCCGTAATTGCGGGCAACGTTGGAAAGGGAAGCTTCCCGGTAGTTCTGGGTGATCTCGGTCAGGGCCGCCTGGACCAGCGCCTCGCGGCTGACCGTATCGCCGCGCGCTTCCAGCGGGAAAGTTTGGATCTGTGCCATCGAGTGTTTACCTCCATTGCGGCACAGCGGGCGGGGACAGGGGAAGCCGGACGCCCGCCGTACCTGATTGGCGGCTTCGCTCTTTGGAAGCCGTTCTGTCTAAGATACGATCGGGCGGGGGCAAAAATTGCACAGCGGCCAAAAATATTGGGACGCACAAGACCCGGCAGGCGGAAAACCTGCCGGGTCCTGCGCGTTTCACACGGGAAAAAGAGGTTGAGGAAAACACGAAAATTCAGAACAGGCTTTCGTGGTGGTACCGCCCGGTGCGGACGAACTCGACCCACTCGGCCAGATTGACTGCGTGATCGCCGATGCGCTCCAGATACTTGATGACCATCAAAAGGTCCAGCGCTGCGTCCACCTTGGCGGGGGCGGCGGCGATCTCCTGCGCGAGGGTCTTCTTGATGGCGTTGAAGTCGTAATCCACCGCATCGTCGGCCTGGATGACCTTGAGGGCGGCGGATTCGTCCTCCGCCGTCAGGGCGGCCAGTGCGTCGAGGATCATCTGGTGGGCCTTTTTGCCCATCTGGATGGCCTGGCTCACGGCGGGGTCGCCCTCCTTGCGGACGATGACGAGGTGCGGGATGATCTCCGCAATGTCGGCTGCGTGGTCGCCGATGCGTTCCACATCGGTGACAGCCTTCATGGCGGTGGAGATGCGGCGCAGATCGCCGGCCACCGGCTGCTGGCGCAGCAGCAGGGTCATGCAGCGGTGCTCGATGTCCCGCTCCATGTTGTTGATGCGGCCATCTCCCTTGGCGATGAGGGCGGCGGCGTCCGCATCGGCGGTGCAGAGGGCCTCCAGTGCGTCCTCCACGGCGTCGGCGGCGTGCTGGCCCATGGCGGCCAGTGCTTCCTTGAGGGCCGCAAGATCGGAATCGTATTGTGTACGGGTGCTCATTGCCTGCGGCCTCCTTTAACCGAACCGGCCCGAGATGTAATCCTCGGTCCGCTTATCCTGCGGCGTGCTGAAGATCTGGGCCGTGGGGCCCGTCTCCACCAGCTCGCCCAGCAGGAAAAACGCCGTGCGGTCACTGATGCGGGCGGCCTGCTGCATATTGTGGGTGACGATGACAACGGTGTAGTTCTTTTTCAGCTCGCTCATCAGCTCCTCCACCTTCATGGTGGAGCCGGGGTCCAGTGCACTGGTGGGCTCGTCCATCAGCAGCACCTCGGGCTTGACTGCCAGCGCCCGGGCAATGCACAGGCGCTGCTGCTGGCCGCCGGAGAGGCCCAGCGCGCTCTTTTTCAGGCGGTCCTTCACCTCATCCCAGAGGGCGGCACCCCGCAGGGAGCTTTCCACCAGCTCATCCAGCTCGGCCTTGTTTTTCACGCCGTGGAGCTTGGGGCCGTAGGTGATGTTGTCGTAGATGCTCATGGGGAAGGGGTTGGCTTTCTGGAACACCATGCCCACGCGGCGGCGCAGGGTGGTGAGCTCCATCTCCTTGGCAAAGATGTCCTGTCCCTTGAGCCGGACGTCGCCCTCGATGCGGATGCCGGGGACCAGATCGTTCATGCGGTTGAGGGTCTTCAGAAAGGTGGATTTGCCGCAGCCGGAAGGGCCGATGAGGGCGGTGATCTCCTTTTCGCCCACGTCCAGGGAGATGTCCTTCAGGGCCTTGAAATCGCCGTACCACAGATTCAGGTGGTGGGCGGTAATAACGTCAGACATAATCATTCCTCGATAGGTCGCTCGCCCTCTCCGTCATTGCTTCGCAATGCCACCTCTCCCAAGGGGAGAGGCAAGGCTTGGCTCCCCCTTTGGGGGAGCTGGCGCGAAGCGCCTGAGAGGGCGAGGCCGTTTTACTTTTTCAGTTTGCTTTTCGCCAGCCGGGCCGCCAGGTTGATGACCAGCACCAGCACCAGCAGCACTGCGCCGATGCCCCAGGCGGAATCGAAATCGCCATCCTCAAAGGCCCGCAGATAGAGCAGAACGGAGAGGGTGGCGCCGTTGGAGGTGTAGGCCTTGACGACGTTCTGGGCAATGACCTCGGCTGCGCCGGCGGTGAAGAGCAGCGCGGCGCTCTCGCCCACGATGCGGCCCACGGCCAGGATGCAGCCGGTAACGATGCCGTCCACGCTGCAGGGCAGCACGATGGTGCGGATGATGTGCCACTTGCCGGCACCCAGCCCCAGCGCGCCCTCCCGGTAGCCCTGCGGCACCGTCTTGAGGGACTCCTGGGTGGTGCGGATGATGGTGGGTAGGTTCATGATCACGAGGGTCAGGCTGCCGGAAAGCAGGCAGGTCTTGAAGCCCAGCGTCTGGGCAAACACCAGCATGCCCACCAGACCGTAGATGATGCTGGGGATGCCCGCCAGCGTCTCATTGGTGAACTCGATGATCCCAATGAGGCGGCGGTTGGTGGCGTACTCCGTCAGGTAGACGGCAGCGCCCACCCCCAGAGGCAATACGATCAGTAATGTCAGTAAGATGACATACAGTGTGTTGAGGATGGCCGGGAGAATGCCGTCGGTGCCCTTGAGCACGCTGGCCGTGGTGGTAAGGAACTCGACACTGAGGTGGGGGATGCCCCGCACCAGCACCATGCCGATGATGCCTGCCACCAGCGCGATGACCAAGACCGCTGCCGCCCAGACCGCTGCGGTGAAGAAGCGGTTCCAGGCCTTGCGGGCGGGGGAGAAATCAGCGTTCATCGCCGCGGCCTCCCTTCAGTACAACATTGAGCACCACATTGATGAGCATGATGAAGAGGAACAGCACCAGCGCGATGCTGAACAGCGCCTGCTTCTGCAGGCCGCTGGCATAGCTCATCTCCTTGGCGATGGCCGTGGTCAGGAAGGTGACGCTCTTGAAAAGGCTGTCCGGCATATTGGGGCTGTTGCCTGCCACCATCATCACGGCCATGGCCTCGCCGATGGCGCGGCCCACGCCCAGCACGATGCCGGCGGCAATGCCGCTTTTGGCGGCGGGGACGCTGATCTTGAACCAGGTCTCGGTGTCGGTGGCACCCAGCGCCAGGCTGCCCTGCTCGTACTCGGAGGGCACGGCGTTCAGGGCCGTGACGGAGACGGACACGATGCTGGGCAGGATCATGATGGACAGCACCACGACGGCGGACAGCAGGCAGGCGCCGGACGCCTTGCCAAAGGTCTTGGCCACGGCGGGCACCAGCACCTGCATCCCCAGCAGGCCGAACACGACGCTGGGGATGCCGCTCAGCAGCTCAATGGCGGTGACCACCACGGTGCGCACCCGGGGCCCGGCAGCCTTCGAGAGGAACACCGCCGTCAGCAGGCCGATGGGGATGCCGATGAGCGTGGCCCCCAGCGTGCCGTACACGCTGGAAAGGATGAAGGGCAGGATGCCATACTTCGGGTCGGCGGCGGTGGAAGCCCACTGGGTGCCAAAGACAAACTTCAGCAGGCCGATCTGCCGGATGGCCGGCACGCCCGACGTCACCATGTACACCGTAATGAGGAGCACACAGCCCACCGCGAGGATGCCGCAGAGGAAGAACAGGAAGTTCATGATGGCTTCCAGCCACTCGGCGGCATTGCGGGGCAATGCAAACGTCTTTTTCATAAGCTCTGGTTTACTCGTTCACAGGGACGGCACCGGCGGTACGGATGAGGTCGGCTGCATCGGTGCTGCAAGCGAAATCGAAGAAAGCCTGTGCCTGCTCGGACAGGGTAACGGACTTGTTGGTGACGAAGACGAAGGGGCGCTGGATCTTGTAGCTGCCGTCCTTGACGGTGTCCTCGCTGCACTCCACACCCTCCACGGTGACGGCCTTGACGGTGTCGCCCACAGCGGACAGGGAAGCGTAGCCGATGGCCAGAGGGTTGGCCTCCACCGCGCTGATGACAGCGCCGGTAGCCGTCAGCTCCTGTGCATACTTGCAGCTGTCCTTCACGTCCACGATGCTCTCAAAGCCATCGCGGGTGCCGGAGCCGGCCTCACGGCCCACCAGCACGATCTCGCCGTCATCGCCGCCGACCTCGGACCAGTTGGTGATCTCGCCGGTGAACATCTGCTTGAGCTGATCGACGGTCAGGTCTGCCACCTTGCTCTCCTTGTTGACGATGATGGCGATGCCGTCCAGTGCGACGACGGTGCCGTCCACATCGTTCTTCTCATCGTCCTTCAGGGCGCGGGAGGACAGGCCGATGTCCAGGGTCTTATCGGTAGCGCCGGTGATGCCTGCGCCGGAGCCGGTGGGGTCGTAGCTGACGGTGACGCCGGGCTGCACCTCGGCAAAGCCTTCAGTCAGGGCGGCGATGACGTTCTTCATGGAAGTGGAACCGCCGGTGGCCACATTGCCGGACAGCTCAGCCGCTGCGGAAGAAGCGACAGAGGAAGCGGTGCTGGAAGCAGCTGCGGAAGAAGCAGCCGCAGAAGAAGCGGCACCACCGCAGGCAGAGAGGGCAGCGGCAGCAGCCACAGCACCACAAACGGTCAGGAACGAACGACGCGTGATCTTTTTCATCATAATTTTCCTCCAATATCCTCTTTGTATCCGGGCACTGCTTCCGCCCGGGACGGTTTCGTGTTTGCTTTTTTGCGTTTCCTTCTCGGAACAGCCCTATTGTATCCCAGTGCGCAGCCCGCTGCGACCATGGTAGTGCAAAATCGACGTAAATCTTAGGGCGATGGTCTGCCCCGCATTGTAAAAAAGCTGTAAACGCAAAAACCGCCCGGTACTCTCCCAAAGAGAATACCGGGCGGCGTATACATCTGGTTCAGAGAACCTTGTATTTGATGGTGCCAGCTTTGAGGTCGATTTCAAAGTCCGTCGATTTTTTGCCCATCGTGATGGTCAGGTAGACTTTTTCTTCGCCGTTCTTGGCTTTGTCAAAGAGCGTTTTATCGTTCGTCGTGAAGCGCGGCACGCAAACATCTTTCTCACCCTTGCTGAGCTTCGCAACCTTCTCGCCGCCGTTGGACAGCGTGAGTTTTGTATTGCCGATCTTGGCGCTGAAAACTTCCGAATATTTGTCCGCACCAGCCAGCACACTCGACTTGGTAATGCGCTCCATCTTCAGATTGGTCTGCACATAGTAGTCCGTGTCCTTGACGCTGCCCCACTCCGGGGTTGAGAAATAAACCTTATAGTCATCGCCCTTCAGGGTAAAGCCCGAGTCGTTTTTGCCCCCGCCGCAGGCGGTGAGCAAGCCGGAGGCTGCCGTGGCGGCAGCCAGTGCGGCTGCGCCCTTGAGGAAGCTGCGGCGAGATACTTCGTATGCCATAGAGATCCCCTCCTGAAAATATCCAAAAAATAGTGTCGATAACCTTATGTTACCACGTTCTGCGGCGGTGTCAAGCATCGTTTTTTCACTGCGGGGGCTCCGCGCCAAAACAGCCGCCCGCGCGGCGCAGAACGCGTCGGCAGGCGGCTGTCGGGTTTTGGGTTCAGAACAATTTGGGGGTGCCGTCCGGGCGGAAGAACTCGGCGCACTGCTTCCACTTGGGCTCGCCCATGGTGCGGCGGTAGCAATCGGCCAGCGCCTCCACCACCTCTTCGGCCCCCAGCGCCGGGGCCTCCGGGGCGGAAAGGGCCAGCAGCCGGAACCACGAGGCTCCGAACAGCCGTTCCGTCCACCCGATGTCTCTGGCTCCGCAGCGGGCGTAAAACCCTAAGCGGCGCACCGCCATGGCGGGGTCGTCGGCCTTTTCGGGCAGCTCCGACTCGATGAGGATGGCGGCGGTCCCTTCCAGCTCCGGCAGCTTGGCCAAGAGCTTAGCCCCCATGCCGGAGGCGCGGTACTGCGGCAGCACCGCGAAATAATCCAGCTGGCTGACGCGGGCCCCCTTGGGCCGCACCATGAGCAGGTAGGCCACCAGCGTGCCGCCCTCAAACACGCCCCAGGTGTGGGCGTCCCCGGCGGCTTCGCTGTTGAGGACGGTGCTCAGGGGCTTCAGCTCCGTGGGCGGGAAATCGCGGCGCATTTCATCGAGATACACGCGGGTGAGTTCGCCAGCGGTCAGCAGCCGCCAGGTGAGTTGTGCGGGGGTGATGGGGTTCATACGATGCGGGTTCCTTTCTGGATGACAGCCTGGATGTTGAGATCCGCATCGGCCAAAATGACGTTGCCGTAGCGGCCGGCAGCCAGGCTGCCGTAGTCGGCGTCGATGCCGATGCTCCGGGCGGGGTTCTCGCTGGCGGCGCGGACGGCGCTCTCCAGCGGGACGTTCATCTCCCGGACGGCGACCTTCATGCAGTCGTACAGGCAGGTGGCGCTGCCCGCGATGGTGCCGGGCTGCTCGGTGAGGGTGGCCCGGCGGCCCTCCACCGTCACAGCCTGTCCGCCCAGGCTGTATTGGCCGTCGGGCAGGCCGCAGGCCATCATGCTGTCGGCAATGAGGATCATGTGGTCGTCCCCGAAGGTGCGGAAGGTGAACCGCACCATGGCCGGGTGGATGTGGACGTTATCGGTGATGAGCTCCACCTCTGCGCCTTTTTCCAGCGCCGCAATGATGGGGCCGGGGGCGCGGTGGGTGATGCCGGGCATGGCGTTGTAGAGGTGGGTCATGTGGGTGGCACCCGCCTCAAAGGCTGCGATGGCGGTGTCGTAATCGGTGCAGGTGTGGGCGATGGAGATGCGCACCTCGTCGCGGCAGGCACGGATGAAATCCAGCGCGCCGGGCTCCTCGGGAGCCACGTCCACCAGCTTGATGAGGCCGTTTGCCCGCTCCTGCAGGCGGCGGAACATCTCGATATCGGCGGTGTGGACGTACTCGGGGTTCTGGGCACCCACCTTTTTGGGGCTGATGAAGGGCCCCTCCATGTTGATGCCCACCAAATCGGCACCCTTGCCGTTTTTGTGGGCGGCGGCGGCGTCCATCACGCCGTTCAGGATCTCCTCGGAGAAGGTCATGGTGGCGGGGCAGATGGCCAGCACGCCCTTGCTGGCCTCAAAATCCGCCAGCGTCTGGATGGCCTCCTCGGTGCCGTCGCAGAAATCCTTGCCCATGGCCCCGTGGAAGTGGATATCCACAAGGCCCGGCAGGGCGTAAAGGCCCTCGGCGTCGAGTACCTCTTCGCCCTCCTCCGGGGTGCCGAAGGGGACGATGCGGCCCTCCCGGATGAGGATGCTCCCTTTTTCAAAGGTGTGGCGGGGAGTATAAACGAAAGCATTTTTTATCAGCATTTTATTTGCCTCCTAAACCTCTCCGTCTGCTTCGCAGACACCTCTCCTAATAGGAGAGGCAAGAAAGCAGCTTCTTGGCTCCCCTATTAGGGGAGCTGGCGAGCGGATGCGAGACTGAGAGGTTTTGCAATTACAGCAGGCTCAGAGCCTCCTCATCGGCCACGAGGATGCAGTCGGGGTGCATCTGCAAGATGGAGCCCGGGCACTCGGGGGTCACGGGGCCGGAGACGACGGCCTTGACAGCCTTGGCCTTGGCCAGACCGTTGGCCACCACCAGCACCTTGCGGGCCTGCATGATGGTCTTGATGCCCATGGTGTAGGCCTGCTTGGGCACCAGATCCTCGTTGCCGTCA
>RKCM01000032.1 GCA_014858325.1 Oscillospiraceae bacterium
CCTCGCCAATCGATGACGCCGCCTGCTGCGCCGTCTGGCTCCATGGGGCCGCCGCCGACCGTGCCGCCGCCCTGCGGGGCGAAGCCGGGATGCTGCCCCACGACCTCTTTGCCCCGCTGGGCCAGCTCTTTGCGGAGAATCGGCGCTGAAAGACGCAAAACGAACGCTTCTTTTTCCGGGAAATTGTGGTATACTGGAACTGCAAAGACCACAGCCGGGAAAGGGGCGTTTTTATTATGGTCGCAGAACTGGAAAAAATCATCGCGGGCAGCAAACGGATGGTCTTCTTTGGGGGTGCAGGCGTCTCCACCGAGAGCGGCATCCCGGATTTTCGCAGCGTGGATGGGCTGTACCACCAGAAATACGCCTACCCGCCGGAGGAGATCCTGAGCCACACCTTCTGGGAGGAGAACCCCGAGGAGTTTTATCGCTTTTACCGGGACAAGCTCATTGTAAAAGGGGCAAAGCCCAACGCTGCCCACATCCGGCTGGCCAAGCTGGAAAAAGAGGGCAAGCTTTCGGCCATCGTCACCCAGAACATCGACGGCCTGCATCAGGCGGCGGGCTCAAAGAAGGTCTTTGAGCTCCACGGCAGCACCCTGCGCAACTATTGCGTCAAGTGCGGCGCATTTTACGATGTGGACTTCATCGCAAACAGCACCGGCGTGCCCCGCTGCCCCAAGTGCGGCGGCATCGTCAAGCCGGACGTGGTGCTCTACGAGGAGGGGCTGGATGAGGACGTGCTGTCCGGGGCCGTGCAGGCCATCCGGCAGGCAGACACCCTCATCATCGGCGGCACCAGCCTGGTGGTCTACCCGGCGGCGGGCCTCATCCGCTATTTCCGGGGCGACCATCTCGTGGTCATCAACATGCAGCCCACCGGGGCCGACGCCCAGGCGGACCTGTGCATCGCCAAGCCCATCGGGCAGGTACTCCGTGAAGATGTGATTGTTGAATAAACCCTCTCAGTCATCGCTGCGCGATGCCAGCTCCCCCGAAAGGGGGAGCTTTTCGCATTTTTAAGGCAGATAAAAAAGCTCTCCCTTCGGGAGAGCTGGCGCGATAGCGCCTGAGAGGGTTCTGAATCAGTCGATGGTCGTCCTGGTCCGGCCGACGCCCAGCACGGCGGTGGTGATCTTCTTCCAGCTGTCGCAGCCGCACACGCCGTCCACCCGGAGGCTGGTGCGCCGTTGGTAGCCCTTCAGCGCCTGCTCCGTTTTTACGCCAAACACCCCGTCGATGCGTTGGCCGGTCTGGTAGCCCAGGGTGGAGAGGGCGTCCTGCAAGATCATGACATAGCAGCCCCGGCTGCCCCGCCGCAGGGTGGGGTAGCCCGCCGTGGTGCCCCTGCAGGCGGGGGTGCCGTAGCGGCGGTCAAAGTGCACCCAGGTGGGCGTCTGGGAAAGCGGCTCCACATAGCCCCACGCCCCGCTGGAACGGGCCGCGTTGTAAATGGCTCTCCGCTCGCTCTGGGAGAGGGTCTGCCCCACATCAAGGGAGACGCCCGCATAGTGCTGGCTGCGGGTGCCGTGGCCGCCCTCCCAGATGCGGCGGAAGGCGTACCCCACCGGGATGCCCTTGCCGTATTTGCGGCGGGTCAGGTTCCACGCCTCCATGGCCGCGATGGTGGTCCACAGCACCGGGCTCTGGGAGCGGCCCCGGAACTCCCGCAGCCGCAGGGTGGTGCCGGTGCTGTAGGGCATGGGGTCGTTTTCGCTCAAATTGGAATAGGTGTATACTTTGTTTTCATAGGCGTCGTAAACAAGCAGCCTTGCCATGATGCTCACTCCTTCGCTTCGCAGTTGCAGCTCTGGGCGCGCAGTGCCGCCCAGGTGGCGCGGCACACCGTGCCCGTGGGTTCCAGCCCGGCCCGGGTCTGGGCCGCTTTCACCGCCGTGGTCTCTTCGGCCCCAAAGAGGGCGTTCTCCGTCACATAGTCCTCCTTACAGTGGAGGCTGGCCCGCCCGTTGATCCACTGCTCGATCTGGGCCACGTCCGGCCCGGCGCTGCCTGCGCGCATGGCCCAGCCCGGGTAGGCAAGGGGCTGCCCGCTGTCCCGGTCGGGGTTGGGGGAAAAGGCCGCCAGCTGCAAACTCAGGGCCTCCGCTGCCGTCCAGGTCTCGGCGTCTGCCACGCCGGTGGCGGGCAGCTCCAGCAGCGCCTGTACGCTGCGGGTGGCATTGGCCGTTTCTTCCGTGTAAACGGAGGAGAGGGGCGGGTTCTCCACGCTGTCATAATAATAGGCGATGCGCCGCAGCAGGATCGTGTAGTAGAGCACCGCGCTGCCGTCGGTCCCCGGTGTCAGAGGCGTGCCGGGGTAGGGCAGACGCTTCAGCGTAACCACCGGCCCAGATGACCGAAAGGCCGAGGCCTTGCCGTAGAGCGAGGACCAGGTGGTGCGTCCCACCACGCCGTCCACGGTCAGCCCCGCAAACCGCTGGTAGGCCCGCACGGCGGCCTCTGTCGCCGCGCCGAAGCTGCCGTCGATGGAGACGGCGGGGATGCTGGGCTCGTAAGCGCTCATCAGGTACAGGTAGAACTGCAGCTCCCGCACCGCCGTGCCGGTGCTGCCCCGCCGCAGCAGGCCCGGGTATTCGCCGGGCCGCAGGCTGGCAGAAAGCAGCTTGTTGGCGATGTCGTTGTAGACCTCGTAGAGCTTTTGCCAGGTGGTGCGGCCCACCACACCGTCGCTGGTCAGACCAAAATAGCTCTGGAAGCGCTTCACCGCCGCCGCCGTGGCCGCGCCGAACACGCCGTCCACCGTCACGCTGCGCAGGCTGGCGTACAGCGTCCGGGCGATCTTGAGCCAGAACTGGACGAGCCGCACGCTCTGCCCGCGGGAGCCCTGCCGCAGCGGGGTGCCGGGGTAGGCATTGGGGGTGCCGTTGTCGGACTGGATGCTGCGGAACTCATTGTAGAGCGTCGTCCAGGTGGCGCGTCCCACCACACCGTCTGCCGTGAGCCCCTCCCGCCGCTGGAACGCCTGCACGGCAGCAGCGGTGCGGCTGCCGAATACGCCGTCCACCGCGGTGGATGGAATGCTGGCGTCGTATTGGGCCAGCGTATTCAGCCAGAACTGCAGCTGCTCCACGGCGCTGCCTGTGGAGCCCTGCCGCAGGGTGGTGCCGCCCCAGCTGCCGTCCGAGAGGGTGCCGCTGGAGGTCTCGCCCTCGCTGGTCAGCTCAGCCAGATCCTTCACGGAGACGTAGATATAGCTGATCTTGTACCAGGTCTGCCGCCCCACCACGCCGTCGGCCGTGAGGCTGAACTGTTTTTGAAACCGCTTTACCGTATCCGCCATCCGTGCCCCGAAAATGCCGTCCACCGTCAACTTCCCCAGGAAGGGGTAGTCTTTGGCGATGCGGTTGAGCTGCCGCTGCAGGGTGAAGACGGCGCTGCCCCGGTCGCCCTGCTGCAGCGGGCTGCCCGGGTAGCTCTGGGGGATAGACTGGATGCTGTTGGTGCGGACGATCTCAATGTTTTGGCCGTAGTAGTATTTCAAAATGCTGAGGGCGCTGCGGCCCTGATTGGCCAGCGTCACGGTGCCCCACTGCTTCAGCCCCGGGCAGGTGACGGACTTGCCGTCGCAGTATTCGGCGTAGTAGGGGTTCACTGTGCCCGTTTTGCGGATATAGGTGTTGAAGATGTCGTCCGTCAGCTTTACCATCACCTGGAACACCGTCCGCCCGTGGACGTAGTATTGATCGTAGCTGGTGGAGTTGGTGATGTTGAAAGAATACCCCTTGCTGGGGTACCACTCGGTGTAAATGCGGTTGAGCGCCAGCGAGATCTGGCAGTGGATGTTGGCCCGCAGGGCCTGCTCCGGCCAGGTCGGATACACCTCGCTGGAGGCCACGTTGGCGATATAATCCCGGAAAGACACCGTCACGTTCCGGGCGCTGGCGGCGGGCCTGCCGAGGTGGACGGTGATGTTTTTGGGGATGACCACCCGGCTCAGCACCCGGGGCTCGCAGTTCGCCGTGGGGGAAGGGCCGCTGCCGCCGCTGCCCGCAAAGAGGGCGTGGGTGGGGATGACGATGGGCTCCGAGGGGATGTCCCGGTTCTCCTCCGTGTCGGGGATCATCTCGGGCCGGGCCAGCGTCACCTGCCCGGGAAAAACCTGCACCCCCTGAATGCGGACGGTGCGGTAGCCGGGCCTGGCGGCGGTGAGGTCGCATAACGCATAGGGGCGGGTGGTGGTATTGGTTTCGTCCAGCGAGAGGGCGCAGGCAGGGGTAGTGAGGGTGATATCTGCCGCATTGCCCTCGGCGTCGGTGGTGCAGGTGTGGGTAAAGCCGTTGCCGGACACGGTGACGACCACCCCCTCCACCGGGGCGGACTGCCGGGCGGCGAAGGCCTGGATGCGCAGGATGCCAGTAGCCATAACAAGATCTCCTTTGCAGAAAGTTCGTTCGGCTCAGCATATTCGGTTTTGCGGCAGCGTGACACACAAAAAAGGCAGCCCCCTTGCGGGAGGCTGCCAACGCATCCTTGCTTCAAAAATAATTTAGTAAGCCACGCCCCAGTACACCATGGTCTTGGCGGGCTTGCCGCAGCAGGGGCACACATCGCTCAGGTGCTCCTGCTCGAAGGGCATGCAGCGGCTGGAGAGGCCGGCTTCTTCCTTCATCTTCATCTCGCAGGCCAGATCGCCGCACCACATGGTCTTGATGTAGCCGGTATTGGCCTTGGCCAGCTCCTTCACCTCGTCCATGGTGGTGGCGGGCCAGGTGCGCTTCTCGCGGTTGGCGAGGGCGCGCTCGTACAGGTCCTTGCGCAGGGCCTCCAGCTGGGCCGGGATGGCGGTCTCCAGCTCGTCGAGGGAGACGAAGACCTTCTCGCGGGTGTCACGGCGGACGAGGACGCACTGGTTCTTCTCCAGGTCTTTGGGGCCGATCTCCAGGCGCAGGGGCACGCCTTTCATCTCCCACTGGGAGAACTTCCAGCCCGGGGCGTTGTCGCTGTCGTCCAGCTTCACGCGGGCATATTTGCTGATCTGCTGGGCCAGCTCGGCAGCCTTCTCGCTGACGCCGGGCTTGTGGGCGGCGATGGGCACCACCACCACCTGGATGGGGGCTACGGCAGGGGGCAGGATGAGGCCGTCGTCGTCGCCGTGGGTCATGATGATGGCACCCACCAGACGGGTGGAAACGCCCCAGCTGGTCTGGTAGGGGTGGTGCAGCTGGTTGTCGCGGCCGGTGAAGGTCACGTCGTAAGCCTTGCTGAACTTATCGCCAAAGTAATGGCTGGTGCCGCTCTGCAGGGCCTTGCCGTCCTTCATCATCGCCTCGATGGTGTAGGTAGCCTCAGCGCCTGCAAACTTCTCCTTATCGGTTTTGCGGCCCTTGACAACGGGGATGGCCAGGTCCTGCTCGCAGACGTCTGCGTAGCAGTTCAGCTGCTGCTGGGTCTCGGCCTCGGCCTCTGCGGCGGTCTCGTGGATGGTGTGGCCCTCCTGCCACCAGAACTCGCGGCTGCGCAGGAAGGGCCGGGTGGTCTTCTCCCAGCGGACGACGCTGCACCACTGGTTGTACTTCATGGGCAGCTCGCGGTAGCTGTGCAGCACGCGGGACCAGTGGTCGCAGAACATGGTCTCGCTGGTGGGGCGGACGGCCAGACGCTCTTCCAGCTTGTCCGAGCCGCCCATCGTGACCCACGCCACCTCCGGCGCGAAGCCATTGACCAGCTCGCCTTCTTTTTGCAGCAGGCTCTCAGGGATCAGCACGGGCATGGCCACGTTCTCATGGCCGGTGGCCTTGAAGCGGGCGTCCATATCCTTCTGGATCAGCTCCCAGATGGCCTGGCCATAGGGGCGCAGGATGATGAAGCCCTTCACGCTGGAGTACTCCACCAGCTCTGCCTTCACGCAGATGTCGGTGTACCACTGGGCGAAGTTCTCCTCCTGGCTGGTGATCGCCTGTACGAGCTTTTTGTTGTCTTTTGCCATTTTTGTCTTTTCCTCCAAAGGCCGTGCGCCAAACGCATTTCGCTTTGCCTGCGTTCCGCACGAACCCATATTAAAAAGCCCCGCTCATGCTCTGCCGGGTGCAGAGCCGGGATGCGGAGCTTCTGCCAACGTGTGTCCCAATCAGCCCTTCTGGTGGCTGTCCACAAAATTGACCACGTCGCCCACGGTGCGCAGGTTCTCGATGGCCTCGTCCGGCACCTCGATGCCAAACTCATCCTCCAGCGTCATCACCATATCCACGATATCCAGGCTGTCGGCCTCAAAATCGCTCATAATGTCGCTGTCCATCGTGATCTTAGCAGGGTCGAGGTCCAGCTGCTCTGCCAGCAGTGCGCGGATCTTCTCAAACGTATCCATGTTGCGGTCTCCTTTATCCAGTTGATGGGTAGCTCAGTGTCTGCAAGCAGCACACAAAGTCTTCTCTCTTTTTTATATCCCATGGCATGGGTCTTGTCAAGCCCTGTTTTGCTGGTTTTGCATTTTTTGCTTGACAGAAAGGCTTTTGCTTCTTATCATTATAGGGTAAGGGGGAGATAACTCCATGAAATTATCGTTTACCAAAATGCAGGGCTGCGCCAACGATTACATCTATCTGGACTGCCGCGAAAGCGGCGTGCCGGAGCAGATCGTGCCGCTGGCCCAAAAGCTCTCCCGGCGGCACTTCTCCATCGGGGCCGACGGCATCATCTGCATCTGTGCGCCCATGGCTGCGGGCGGGGATGCCGCCATGCGCATCTTCAACGCCGACGGTAGTGAGGGGCGGATGTGCGGCAACGGCGTGCGCTGTGTGGCCCAGTGGCTCTACACCCATGCAGCCGAGTGCGCCGGGAAAGAGACGCTGGCCATCGATACCCTCAGCGGCCGCAAGACCGTTACCCATAAGGGCGAGGGCCTGTGGCAGGTGGAAATGGGCGCTTACAGCACCCTGCCCGCCGCCCTGCCTGCGGTGCACATGGGCGAGGGCCCGCTGGTGGACTGCCCCCTGACCGTAGAGGGCAAAGAGTGGCGCGTCACCTGCATCAACGTGGGCAACCCCCACTGCGTCACCGTGGTGGAGGATGTGGACAGCCTGAAGCTGGATGAGATCGGCCCGGGGTTTGAGCACCACGAAAACTTCCCCGAGCGGGTGAACACCGAGTTCGTGCAGGTGGTGGACGCCACCCACCTGAAAATGCGGGTGTGGGAGCGGGGCAGCGGGGAGACCTGGGCCTGCGGCACCGGCACCTGCGCCACGGTGGCGGCACTCACCGAGCTGGGCCTTTGCCCGGCAGGGGAGGACATCCATGTGGCGCTCCGGGGCGGCGAGCTGGTCATCCGCGTCCTGCCCGGGCAGCACCTGCTGATGACCGGCGCAGCCGAGACCGTATACGAGGGCGTGGCAGAGGTTTAATTTTATAAAAGCGAGGGAACGACTATGAAAATGAATCATCACTATGGGGAGCTGAAGGCCAGCTACCTCTTCGTGGACATTGCACACAAGGTGGCCGCCTACCAGCAGGCTCACCCCGAAAAGGACGTCATCCGCCTGGGCATCGGCGATGTGACTCAGCCGCTGGCGAAGTGCGTGGTGGACGCCATGCAGGACGCCGTGGCCGAGATGGGCACCAAAGAGGGCTTCCACGGCTACGGCCCGGAGCAGGGTTATCCCTTCCTGAAGCAGGCCATTCAGGGCTACTACGCAGGCCGCGGCACCCACATCGAGGAGGACGAGATCTTCATCTCCGACGGTGCCAAGAGCGACCTGGCCAACCTGCTGGGCCTGTTTGACACCGACAACACCGTGCTGGTGCCGGACCCCGTGTACCCCACCTATGTGGACGACAACATCACCGACGGCCGCAAGATCCTCTACGGCCGCACCAGCCAGGAAAACGGTTTTTTGGGGATGCCGGATGAGAGTGTCAAGGCCGATATCATCTACATCTGCAGCCCCAACAACCCCACCGGCGCGGCCTACACCCGCCAGCAGCTGAAGGAGTGGGTGGCCTACGCCAAAAAGAACAACGCCGTCATCCTTTACGACGCCGCTTACGAGTGCTTCATCTCGGACGGCGATCTGGCCCGCAGCATCTTCGAGATCGAGGGTGCCCGCGAGTGCGCCATTGAGATCTGCTCCTTCTCCAAGATCGCAGGCTTCACCGGCACCCGCTGCGGCTACACCGTGGTGCCCAAGGAGCTGGAGCGGGAGGGCATGAGCCTGAACAAGCTCTGGCTCCGCCGCCAGACCACCAAGTTCAACGGTGTGCCCTACATCGTGCAGCGGGGCGCTGCCGCCGTCTTCACCGAGAGCGGCATGGCCGAGATCCAGCAGAATCTGGACTACTACCGCAAGAACGCCAAGGTCATCGCCGACGCGCTGGACGAGTGCGGCGTGTGGTACTGCGGCGGCAAGAACAGCCCCTACATCTGGCTGCGCTGCCCCGGCGGCATGAAGAGCTGGGAGTTC
>RKCM01000053.1 GCA_014858325.1 Oscillospiraceae bacterium
GAGCTGCTGGCTGTGGAGGACGAGAGCTGGCAGGACTGCGTGGAAGCCTGCCTGGGCGACCGCCGGTTCGATATCCTCGTGCCGCCCGCCCACTACGCCGCCGCCAAGAGCGCCTTTGTGGCCCTGAAGGAGAAGGTGGGGCCCATCAGCCTGCTGGACACCCCGGGCATCCGCAAGGCCAACCGCAGCACCGCCACCACCCCGGCGGATAGTCTGGCCGCGCAGGTCACCAGCGAAAACCCGCTGGCGGCCCAGTACGCCGACACCATCCTGCGGCGCATCGTCTGCTGTGATACGCCGGACACCCTTGAACACTATCCCGACAGCGCCACCCGGGACCTGCTGCGCCACCATCCCTTCCGCCTGGAGCGGCTGCGCACCCCCCAGCGGTACATCGGTCTGGATGCCCGCCGCACCCGCGCCGAAGCGCTGAAGGCGGAACTGGAAGCGCTGGCGGAGCGCACCCGCACTGCCGACCAGACCGAAAAGACTCTGAAAGCCGCCTACGACCAGTACCAGAGTGCCCTGCGGGGCAAAACGCTGGAGGAGCTGGCCGCACTGTGGGAGAGCGCTGCCGCCGCCGAGGCCGCGCAGGCCGCTTACACCGCGCAGGCCCAGCAGCTGGCCGACTGCCGCGAGAACCCGATGCTGCAGGAGCTTTATCGGGAGGAGGAAGCCCGGGAAAAGGCCTGGGACGCAGCCCGCGCCGCTGTGGAGCAGGTGGGCGGCGACATCCGTGTCTGCCAAAAGCAGCTGGCCTCCTGCGAAGCCGAGCGCAAAAAAGCCGTGGAGACGGCCAAAGCCAGCGCCGGGGCGGCCGAGCATTTCTTTGCCGCATACCCGCTGCTGGAACCGCTGGCCCGGGAGCGCTGGGAGCAGCTGACGAAGGCCGACCCCCAGAGTGCAAGCGCCCCCCGTGCGGCCGCGCAGGCCGCCGAAAAGGCGCAGGCCAAACTGGACGAGAGTTTGCAGCTCTTCCTGACGGGCACGCTGGAGCCTGCCCAGAAAGCTTACAACGAGCGGTATGTCTGCGATTATCCGCTGGGCCTTTCCGGCGTGGAGCAGTACCGCGCCCAGTACGACAGTCTGGTGCGCATTGACCTGGAACGCTACGCCGCCCGGCTGGAGCAGGCCCAGCGGGACTGCAAGGACCGCTTCCGCAAGGACATTTTGTTCCGCATGAAGGACGATATCTTCAACGCCCGGCGGCAGTTCCGGGAGCTGAACAAGGTGATGGAACAGCTGACCTACGGCGAGGAAGTCTACCGCTTTGAGCTGGAGCCCAGCCGGGACCCCCAGCTGGCGGCGTTCTATCAGGTGATTGTGGACAAGGGCAACCAGCAGATGACGGATTCCGACTCGCTGGATAACATTGCCGCCACCGCCGACCCCGTGTACGAGCGGCAGGTGGACGAGCTGATGGAAAAGATCATGGCCGACGTGGACGAGAACACCCGCGCCCGGCAGGAGGGCCGCCGCCCCGAGGGCGTCACCCTCTCCGATTATGTGGATTACCGCACCTATCTGGATTACGACATCAAGGTGACCAACACCGTCTCCGGCCAGCAGGCCTATCTTTCCCGCGTCAGCCGCGATTCCTCCGGCGGCGAGAATCAGGCCCCCTTCTACGTGGCCATCTGCGCCAGCCTTTTGCAGATCTACCAGAAGAGCGAAAACAGCATCCGGCTGGTGCTGCTGGACGAAGCCTTCAGCAAGATGACCAGCGACCGCATCCGCCCCATGATGGAGCTGTTCCGCCGGCTGCAATTGCAGGTGCTGCTCATCTCCACCGTGGAGAAGAGCACCGCCATCCAGCCCTACTGCGACATCACCTATTCCATCGTGCGCCACGGCGACGCCAACGCCATTGCACCGTTTTATCGGCTGACCCCGCCCGCTGAGCTGGCGGACGCCGAAAAGGAGAACGACCATGAATGAAACTCTGGCAAAATTCTGGCTCTTTGCCACCCACTGGACTGAGCTGGATGTATTTGACAACGAAGACGAACTGAAGGACGAGATGGAGCTGCTCCACCGCCAGAACCTGCCCACTAAGGTCCGGGAAAGGACCAATAAGGCGGGCAAGGAGGAGCTGGTGCTCTACGTCAAGCAGGCCGACCGGGACTATGCCCGCTACTGCACCGGCTGGCGGCCCGGCATGTAAAGACCATAGGAGATCTCATGTCCAAGCAAACGATTCAACTGTCCGATCATTTCAATTATTCCCGCCTGCTGCGGTTCGTGCTGCCCTGCATCGGCACCATGCTGTTCACTTCCATCTACGGCATCGTGGACGGCCTGTGTGTTTCCAACTTTGTGGGCAAAACGGCCTTTGCGGCGGTCAACCTCATCATGCCCGTGCCCATGCTGGTGGGTACCGTGGGCTTTATGCTGGGCACCGGCGGCAGCGCCATCGTGGGCATCACGCTGGGCGAAGGAGACAACAAAAAGGCAGACCGCTACTTCAGCCTGTTTGTGTACACGGCCTTCCTGGTGGGCGTGGTGCTGTCGGTGGTCGGCTTTTTCGCCGTCCGCCCGGCGGCGGTGCTGCTGGGTGCAAAAGGGGAGATGCTGGAGTACGCCGTCCGATACGGCCGGGTGCTGATGGTGTCCGTGCCGACATTCATTTTACAGAACCTTTTCCAGAGCTTTTTCGTCACGGCCGAAAAGCCCAAGCTGGGCTTTTTGTTTACCGTAGGCGCAGGCTGCACCAACATGGTGCTGGACGTGGTGCTGGTTGGGGCGTTCCATCTGGGTGTGACGGGTGCCGCGGCGGCTACCTTCATCAGCCAGCTGGTGGGCGGTGTGCTGCCGGTGTTTTATTTCCTGGAAAAGAAGAACACCAGCCGCATCCATCTGGGCAGGACGGAGTTCCACGGCGGGGTGCTGAGGGCCGCCTGCATCAACGGCTCCTCCGAGCTGATGACCAACCTCTCCATGTCCCTCATCAATATCCTCTATAATTATCAGCTTCTCCGCTTTGCCGGGGAGAACGGCGTGGCGGCTTACGGCGTCATCATGTATGCGGCCTTCCTGTTCGTGGCGGTCTTCGTGGGCTATGCCGTGGGCAGCGCGCCCATCGTCAGCTACCACTACGGTGCCCGCAACCATGCCGAGCTGAACAACCTCTACACCAAGAGCCTCCGGCTCATCGGCGTGGTGGCTGTGGTAATGACGGCGGTTTCCATGCTCATCATCCCCCATGTGGCCCGCATTTTTGTGGGCTACGACCCGGAGCTGCTGGCCCTCACCAGCCATGCCTTCCGGGTGTACGGCCTGAGCTTCCTCATCATGGGCTTCAACGTGTACGGCTCCTCCTTTTTCACCGCTCTGGGCGACGGCGTGACCAGTGCGCTCATCTCCTTTTTGCGCACCATGGGGTTCCAGCTCCTTTTCGTGCTGGCTCTGCCTGCCGTTTTCGGCATCGAGGGCGTCTGGCTGGCGGTCACGGCGGCGGAACTCGCCGCGCTGGCCGTCACGGCATATATGTTCGTGACGAAGGATCAAAAATTCCATTACCGTAAAGCATAAAGCATAAAAATAAGAGAACAAAGGCGCTTCCCGCGAAGATAGGGGAAGCGCCTTTGTTTTGGTCGAAAAGTATGCTATACTGGTGTCGCTGCCCTGTTTTCCCAATCCGGCAACGGAAAGGGGGTGGACGTTGGTGGAGCAAATCCTGATAAACTTAATTGTGACAGTCGTAGCAGATGTGATAGCCGATCGCATTTGCAAGTGGCTTGACTGTCCGAACGACAAGGGCGAGTAAGCACAAAAAGACCCCTCGGAGTAGCCGCTCCGAGGGGTCTGCCTTTTGACGGGCGTCAATGGAAAGTCCTGATAAACTTTCTTGCCTACCTTTAGTATATGCAAGAAATGAAAAAAGTCAAGCTGTCCGCAGAAAAGTTTATGGTTTCGTCAAAAATCAAACTTTCTTAATTCGCAATTCTGGATGCCGAAGGCGGCGTACTCCTCGTTGGTCATATCGCAGAAATAAGACTGCACCACCCGGGCGATGCCGTTGTGGGCTACAAGGAGGTAAGTTTTGGTTTCGTCGGCCCGGAGTTCATCCAGCAGGTTGTAGATGCGCTGGGCCAATTGCAGCATGCTCTCGCCGCCGCCGTAGTGGTCGGCAAACTGCATTTTGGAAGCGGTGAAATCCGGGCTGTTGCGAGGCGAAGTGCCCTCGTAGCGGCCAAAGCACTGCTCCCGCAGGCGGGGCTCCGGCCGGGCGGGCAGGCCGGTGGCCGCAGCCACAGCCAGTGCGGTGTCGGCGGCGCGGGAGAGGGGAGAATACAAAATCTCGTCGATGGGGGCTCCGCTGGCCTTGACCTGCTGGCCCAGTGCGGCGGCCTGCGCCCGGCCCTTCTCGGTGAGGGGGCTGTCCGTCATGCCGCAGATCTTGTCCTCTACGTTCCAGACGGTCTCGCCGTGGCGGGCAAAGTAAACACTGTGCATAGCGTCTCCTCAGTTCTCCCAGCTGGCTTCGATCTCTTTGATCTTCTCGTAGAAGAAATCGTTGGCGGGGGTGGGCATGCCGTGCTTTTTGGCCAGGCGGCGGACGACGCCCGCAAACTCCTCCACCTCGGTGGGGCGGTGGGCCAGCACATCCTGCCGCATACTGGGCATGCCCTCGGGCTTGAAGGAGGCGGCCATGGAGTCGTATACGGCGTGGGCGTTGTCGTCCGGGAGGTTGACGCCCTCCAGCTGGGAAAGCCGGATGACCTCGTTCATGGCCTCGAACATCTTATCCATGGCGGGGCCAGGCTGGGTGAGCCCGCCGTAGGGCAGGTCGAAGGCGGCAGCGGCCTGGTTGAGGCCGTCGTTGACCATGAGCTTGTTCCACTGCTTATAAAGGATATCGGAGCAGGGCTCGTTGGCGATGCCGCAGGCGTCGAGGTAGTCGGCGACCCGCCGGACCCGCTCGGTCATCTGGCCGTTCTTCTCGCCAAACTGGATGCGGCCCGCCGCACCGAAGGTCAGGCTGCGGCCCACCCGGGTAGCGTCCATGCCGATGGCGACACTCCACAGGGTGTGGCCGGGGTAGGCGGCTTCCACGGCTTCCTCGCTGGTGATGCCGTTGAGGACGCTGAGGATCACGGTGTCCGGGCCAACGAATTGGGCAATGTCCCGGATGGCCTGCTCCAGCACTGTGGCCTTGACGGCGATGAGGATGAGGTCCACGGGCTTGCCCTCGGCGGGGGTGAGGTAATCAAAATGGCACACTTCGCCGTTGCAGACGACGGGAGAAGCCGAGTAGCGGGCGATGCGGTCCGCATCGGCGATGACCTGCACGCCGGGCATTTTCCGGCCGAACAGGATGCCCAGTGCCCCCAGACCGATGAGGGCGGAAGATTGGATCTCTTTCATGTGTTCCTCCTGACATTTTGTAAGGGTGTGGCAGCAGAGATGGACGGTGTCGCCCTCGTGGATGTCCAGCCGGGTGAGCTCGGCGTCCGGGTAAGCGAGGACCCGCTGCTGCCCGGACGGGTCTTCCAGCAGCACGTCACAGAGGACGGGCTGACCCTCGGGCAGTTCTTCGCAGCCGTAAAGCTGCTCGTCAATGCGCAAAACGCGATAGCGCTCCATGGAGCACCCCTCCTTTTACTACCTATTATAAGGCGGTGGGGCGGGAGCGTCAACTGCTGCTTGACAGGGTCTGCCGCAGGCTGATACAATGAAACCGTATTTCGCAGAAAAGGAGAGGGAAAATTGAACATCACCGAACTGCGCTACCTGGTGGCCGTTATGAAATGGGGCTCGGTAAGTGCGGCGGCCAAGCAATTGTACGCCGCCCAGCCCAACGTGAGCAAAGCCCTGAAGAACCTGGAAGAAGAGTACAACCTCCGCATTTTTGAGCGGTCGTCCACAGGGATGATCCCCACCGAGCAGGGGCGGCATTTTATTGAGCAGGCCGCCCGGGTGCTGGAGGAGGTGGACCGGCTGGATACCAGCGTGAAGGAGGAGCGGAAGCGCTGCGCCGAGCTGCGGGTGATGCTGCCCCACGCGACCTACGCCTCCTATGCGGCGGTGGATTTTCTGGAGCAGGCGTCCGCCGTGGAGGAGCTGCGCATCCACATCCGGGAGGGCGGTTCCATGGAGGCCATGGACTGCGTGCTGCGCCGGGGCTACCACCTGGCATTGCTGCGGTATGCCGTGGAGGACAACGACCGCTACCGCTCCTACTGCGCCCGGCGGGGGCTGAAAATGGAGCCCGTCATGGATTTTGGCTACTACCTGCTGACCAACCGGGACGGCCCGCTGGCCGACCGGGAGATCACGGATCTTTCCGAGCTGAACGAATACATTGAGGTGCTGCACGACGATTTCCAGCTGCCCGGCGGCGAGGGTGGCGACGGCATCCACTGGCAGCTCAACGACCGCCGCCGTGTCCACGTCTACGAGCGGTGCAGCCAGTTTTCCATCCTGCAGCGGCTGCCCTCGGCCTATATGTGGGCTTCGCCCATGCCCAAAAAGGCGCTGGAGCAGTACCATCTGGTGCTGAAAAAGTGTCCGGCCCAGCACCAGAAGCTGCGGGATGTGCTGGTGTACCCGGATACCGGCAGCCTCCGGCCCGAGGAGCGGGAATTTATCGCGTTGCTGCATCGGCAGGCGGAAGCAACGGTGAAATAGCAAACTGCACAAACTTTTGCTCAAAACTTTGGCAGGGCATATCTTGCGTTTTTTCGAAAATTTGTGAAAAAAACCGGGCCGGGAAGTTTGTGCGACAGAGCGCCAAAATCAGGCGAAACCGTGCAAAACGGTGCAGAGGACCTATATACTTTTTGATATGGGAGCCATGCAAGAAAGATATTGTTCACAATATGAAGAATGTGTTAACATAGGGCCAGAGATTGATCCCGGCGGCAGGCGGAATGGGGCCTGCCAGGAGAAAAGGGGTCAAAAAGGAGGTTTCTGGTATGATTAGTTTCTTACTCTGTTTAGCGCTCCTGATCGTAGGCTACTTCGTCTACGGCAAGATCGTTGACAACACATTCGGACCGGACGACCGTGAAACTCCTGCTGTCCGCATCAACGACGGCGTTGACTACGTTGTGATGCCCCAGTGGAAGCTGTTCCTCGTCCAGTTGCTGAACATTGCCGGTCTGGGCCCCATCTTCGGTGCCCTGCAGGGCGCTCTGTGGGGCCCCGTGGTGTTCCTGTGGATCACCTTCGGCACCATCTTTGCAGGCGGCGTCCACGATTACTTCTCCGGCATGATGAGCGAGCGCAATGACGGCGGCTCCATCGCAGAGATCACCGGCAAGTACCTCGGCCCTGTGATGCAGAACGTCATGCGTGTCTTCTCTGTTGTGCTGCTGATCATGGTCGGTACCGTGTTCGCAGTGGGCCCTGCCGGCCTGATCGTCACCCTGTGCAAGAACAGCGGTGCTTCCGGCCTGCTCACCACCACCCTGTTCTGGCTGATCATCATCCTGGTGTACTATTTCATCGCAACCTTTATCTCCATTGATGCCATCATCGGCAAGATCTACCCCGTCTTCGGCATCTGCCTGATCATCATGGCCATCGGCGTCATCTTCGGCATCTTCACCAACCCCGCTTACACCATCCCCGAGATCTGGGATCACTTCGGTTCCATGCATCCGTCGGGCACCCCCATCTGGAGCTTCATGTTCATCACCGTGGCCTGCGGTGCTATTTCCGGCTTCCACTCCACCCAGTCGCCTCTGATGGCTCGCTGCATGAAGAGTGAGAAGCAGGGCCACTTCGTCTTCTACGGCGCAATGGTCTGCGAGGGCGTCATTGCTCTGATCTGGGCCGCAGCTGGCTGCTCTCTGTATGAGGTCACCGGCGGCTTGAACACCGGCCTGGCAGCTGCTCTGGCAGAAGGCCAGTCCGCCGCCATCTACGACGTCTGCTCCAAGACCATGGGCGGCGTGGGCATCGCACTGGCTATGATCGGCGTGGTCATCTGCCCCATCACCTCGGGCGATACCGCTTTCCGTTCCGCTCGTCTGACCCTGGCCGACTGGTTCAAGATCGATCAGGACAGCTACGCAAACCGCCTGAAGCTCTGCGTCCCCGTTCTGGGCGTCGGCGCCTTCCTGGGCATCGGCAACGCCATGGGCTTCATCAACTACACCGTTATCTGGCGTTACTTCAGCTGGACCAACCAGACGCTGGCTATGATCGTGCTGTGGGCTGCTTCCATGTACCTGTTCCAGGAGAAGAAGAACTACTGGATCACCGCTGTGCCCGCTACCTTCATGAGCGCTGTGTCCTGCACCTACTTCGTGCTGGCACCTGAGTGCCTGGGCAAGA
>RKCM01000229.1 GCA_014858325.1 Oscillospiraceae bacterium
GACAGCGGCGGAGAGACTGGGCTGCGTCATCAAGCTCATTGCCTGGATGAAGCGGGAGGAGAACGGCGGCGTGGCAGCCGGTGTGGAGCCCTGCCTTGTGCCCAGAGCCAACCAGCTGGCGGGCGTGGACGATGTCTTCAACGCCGTCCTCGTCAAGGGCGATATGCTGGGCGACGTGGTCTTCTACGGCAAGGGCGCGGGCAAGCTGCCCACCGCCAGCGCCGTGGTGGCCGATGTAGTGGATGCGCTGAAGAACGGCGTCAAGGTCCACGACAGCCTGTTCTGGCAGCCTGCCGAGCCGGTGGAGGGCTTCCTCACCGACCCGGCCCCCGCCGCATACTATGTGCGTGTAGCGGGCATTGCCCCGGCGGTGGCCGAGGCCATCTACGGCAAGGGCCATGTGGTGGAGGAGCACTTTGACGGCTGCTCGTACTTTGTGGACAGCGCCGACGAAAAGGCTCTGGCCGAAGCGGCCCGCAAGGTGGAAGCAATGGGCGGCAGCGTGAAGCTCTGGCTCAAGCGCCTGCCCGAGGAAGCGTAACTGCGCAGAAAGGCAACCGATATGAACATCAAAGTTTCGGTCCCGGCCACCAGCGCCAACATCGGCTCCGGCTTCGACGCGCTGGGCCTTGCCGTGAACCTGTACAACACCGTCACCTTCAGCGAGAGCGAGGTGCTGGACATCTCCTCGGCGGACGGGACCCGCATCCCCCGCACCGAATCCAATCTGGTGTACCGCTCCGCCAAGGGCCTGTTTGAAAAAGTGGGCAAGAAGATCCCGCCCCTGAAGATCGTGCAGACCAACCCCATCCCCATGGCCCGGGGTCTGGGCTCCTCCTCGGCCTGCATCATTGCGGGCCTGCTGGGCGCCAACCGAATGCTGGGCGACGTGCTGGATACGCAGGAACTGCTGACGCTGGCAACGAGCATTGAAGGCCACCCGGACAACGTGGCCCCGGCACTGCTGGGCGGGTTGACCAGCAGTGTCTTTGAGGATGGCGTGGTGTACTCCGTGAAGCGGAACGTGGACGAAGACCTTTGCTTTGCGGCCATCGTGCCGGACTACAAGCTGCTGACGGAGGCCGCCCGCGCGGCCCTGCCCAAGGAAGTGAGCCACAAGGACGCGGTGTATAACCTGTCCCGCGCGGCCCTCGTGCCCGCCGCCTTCTGCGAGGGACGGCACGACCTGCTGGGCATTGCCACCGAGGATAAGCTGCACCAGCCCTATCGGATGCCGCTGATGCCCGGTAGCAAAGAAGTGTTCGATATGGCCCGCATCTGCGGGGCAAAAGCTGTCTATGTCTCGGGCGCAGGCAGCACCGTGATGGCGGTGGCCGAAAAGGCCGACGCCGAAAAATTTTACACCAAGCTGGAAAAAGGCCTGGAGCTTTTGGACGGCCTGGATGGATGTGAAGCATTTACACTGCTGCGCCTGCAGGCCGATAACGTCGGCGCGACCGTGGAATGATAGAACCCAGAGCCCCCGCTGTTGATCTTGGGGGACCAGAAGAGGAGAGTGACAAACTATGGCGTTGATCGTACAGAAGTTCGGCGGTTCTTCGGTGAAGGACCGGGACCGTATCTTCAACGTGGCCCGCATCGTGGCCAATACCCACAACGCGGGAAATGACGTGGTGGTGGTGGTGTCCGCACAGGGCGATACCACCGACGACCTGATCGCAAAAGCAGCGGAGATCAGCCATGATCCTTCCGCCCGTGAGATGGATATGCTGCTGGCAGTCGGCGAGGAGATCAGCATCTCGCTGCTGGCTATGGCGCTGAACGAGCTGGGCTGCCACGCCACCAGCCTCACCGGCTGGCAGGCAGGCTTCCGCACCGACCGTGCCTACACCAAGGCCCGCATCACCAAGCTGGAGACCGAGCGCATCTCGTCGGAGCTGGAGCGCAACCGCGTGGTGGTGGTGGCAGGCTTCCAGGGCCTGAACAAGCTGGACGATATCACCACGCTGGGCCGCGGCGGCTCCGATACCAGTGCGGTGGCCATTGCGGCCGCCCTGCACGCCGACCGCTGCCAGATCTTTACCGATGTGGAGGGCGTGTACACCGCCGACCCCCGCAAGGTGCGCAACACCCGCAAGCTGAAGGAGATCACCTTCGACGAGATGCTGGAGCTGGCCTCCCTCGGTGCACAGGTGCTCAACAACCGCAGCGTGGAGCTGGCCAAGAAGTATAATGTGGAGCTGGAAGTGCTTTCCAGCCTGAACCCCGTGCCCGGCACGGTTGTCAAGGAGGTTGTCAAAGACATGGAAGGTATGCTCATCAAGGGCGTCGCAAAGGATACCGACGTCGCCGTCATCACGATCCTGAATGTTCCCGACGAGCCGGGCACCAGCTTCAAGATCTTCGGCCTGCTGGCCCAGAAGAATGTCAACGTGGACATCATCCTGCAGTCCACCGGCCGCGACGGCAAGAAGGATATCAGCTTCACCTGCTCCCAGGGCGACGCAGAGATCGCCATGAAGGCCCTGCGGGAGAGCGCCAAGTTCCACGATGTGACCTGCGACGAGACCAGCGCCAAGGTCTCCATCGTGGGTGCCGGTATGCAGAGCCACAGCGGCGTGGCCTCCAAGATGTTCGAGGCCCTATCCAACAACAACATCAACATCAAGATGATCTCCACCAGCGAGATCAAGATCTCCTGCATCATCGACCGCAAGGACGCCGACAAGGCTGTCAGCTCCATCCACGATATGCTGTTTGAGTAATTCTGAGGCAAACGGGCTCCTCTGCAATTGGGCAGGGGAGCTTTTTGCGTCTTCATCATTCTTTTACGATGCCAGACGTTTACAGCAAAACAAAAGGGGTGTATAATAAAAATATTGTATTTTGCTGTGAGAAGGGAAAAGGAACGAATGGAACACGAACACTCTCCCCAGCGGCGGCCGGTACCCCCCAGCCGCCGGCGGCGCTGCATCCGGCGGCGGCTGCGCCTTGCACGAAATTGGCTGCTTTTTCTCTCGGCCTGTGCGGGGGCCATGGCCCTGATGACCACGGGCATCCTCTGGCTGCTGCCCCGGGCCCACGCCCTCATTGCGGGGCCGGAGGTTTTTGAGGCCAGCCAGTACGACGGCAGCGCGTACACCCTCGATCTGGCGGATGCACGGCTGACACTGGTGAACGCAAACCTCCCGCTGGCGGACACCACCGCCCCCAGCCTCGCCGTGGCTGATGACGCCACCGGGGTGCAGCTGGATGCGGAAGCGGCCCAGAACTACCGCACCATGGCCGCCGCTGCCCAGCAGCAGGGGGTGACGCTGACGCTGGAGGCAGGCTATCAGGACACTGCCGACGAGTATGCCACGGGCTACGGGGCCGACATCCTGTCCGCCGACAGCACCGAGAAGACCGCCGCCTTTGCCAAAAGCCGCGCCTACCAGTGGCTGACCGCCTATGCGGCCGAGTACGGCTTTGTGGAGCGTTGGCCGGAAGACCGGCAGGCGGCCACGGGGATGGCCTACGCCCCCTGGCACTGGCGCTATGTGGGAAAGGAAAACGCCCTTGCCCTGCGGGCCAGCGGCCTTTCGCTGGAAGAGTTTCTGGCGCTGGGCCAGCTGAGCGGGACAAACGATTAACAGATAAAAGAGGAATACGCTATTTTGAAACGAATGCAGATCGCGCCCGGGGTGCACCTTTCCTGTGACCCGGCGCAGAAATTCAACCGCTGCCGCATCAGCATCCACTTTGCGTTCCCGGCCCAGCGGACGACCGCGACGGCCCACGCCCTGCTGCCGCTGGTGATGGAGCGGGGCTATGCCGACTGCCCGGATATGACCCAGCTGACCAAAAAGCTGGCCAAGCTCTACGGGGCAGACCTGACCGTGGACGCCCGCCCCATGGGCGCAAACCACAATCTCTGTGTCAGCATCACGGGCATTAAGGATCCATTTGCGCTGGAGGGGGAGCCGCTGACCGAGGAGTACGCCAAGCTGGCCCTCGGCACGGCCTTCCACCCTTATTTTGTGGACGGCGGCTTCGACCCCGAGGCGGTCGCCATCGAAAAGCAGATGCTGAAAAAGGCACTGGAAGATGAAGTAAACGAAAAGCGGCTCTACTGCCAGCGGCAGGCCAACCGGGAGTTCTTTGGCGACAGCCCGGCGGGCGTGCGGCAGGAGGGCTATCTGGAAGAGGTGGACGGCCTGACCGCAGAGGCTCTGACTGCCGCCTACCGGGAAATGCTGCGCACCGCCCACATCGAGCTCATCGTGCTGGGGTGCGACGACGCCGAGACCGAGCGGGTGAAAAACGCCCTGCTGGCGGAGCTGGAAGCGTTCCGGCGGGCTCCGCTGCCGCTGGCGGAAAACCTTGCCATGCCCCGGCGGGAGGCGCTGCATAAGACCGAGAATTTTGACACCACCCAGGCCAAGCTCTGCATGCTGTTCACGCTGGGCGAGCCCATGCGGCCCGACCAGCTGGCAGCGGTGCGGCTGGCCATGGCGCTGTACGGCGGCAGCGTAACCAGCCGCCTGTTTTTGAATGTCCGGGAGCGGGACCACCTGTGTTACTACTGCTCCTCCTCCTTCCAGAGCTTCACGGGGAGCATGGCCGTCAACAGCGGCGTGGAGCACGCCGATGCGGCCCGGGCGGAAGCGGCTGTCTTAAAGGAGCTGGCCGACCTGTGCGACGGGCCCATCACCGATGAGGAACTGGAGGACTGCCGCCGCTCGCTGCTCAGCGGGATGACCGGCCTGGAAGATACCCTCGGCGGCATTGAGACCTGGTACTACATGGAGGTGCTGCGGGGCGGGCCCATCCAGACGCCCGACAACGCCCGCGCGGCCCTTTGCGCGGTGACGAAGGACGATGTCCGGGCCATTCTGCGGGCGCTGACTCTGTCCGTCAGCTACTGCCTGACCCGAGAGGAGGAAAACACCCATGGCTGAGAAAACGATCCTGGAGCAGACCGCCGCCGATCAGTGGAAGGTGCTGCCCTCGGGCCTGACGGTGATCGTCCGGCCCATGCCGGGCTACTCCGGCACCCATGTGATCTATGCCACCCGCTTTGGCTCCATCGACCGGGACTTCCGGCTGGACGACCGGGAGGTGCATCTCCCGGCGGGCGTGGCCCACTTTTTGGAGCACAAGATGTTTGAGGACCAGGACGGGGACGCCTTTGCCAAGTTTGCCAAGACCGGGGCCAACGCCAACGCGTTCACTGCCTTTGACCGCACCTGCTACCTCTTTACGGCCACCGAGCAGCTGGACGAGAGCCTTGATGTGCTGCTGAGCATGGTGGGCCGCCCCTACTTCACCCAGCAGACCATCGATAAGGAGCAGGGCATCATCGGGCAGGAGATCAAAATGTACGACGACAGCGCGGACTGGCGGCTCATCACCGGCCTGTGCGAGTGCCTTTACCACAGCCACCCCATCCGCAGCGACATCGCGGGCACCTGCGAGAGCATCGCAGCCATCACCCCGGAGATGCTCTACGACTGCTGCAAGGCCTTTTACGCCCCCAACAACATGGTGCTGGCGGCGGCGGGCAATACCAGTATGGAGCAGATCCTGGCAGCCTGTGCGCGCCACGGCCTGATGGAACCCCACCCCGCCGAGCGGGTGCAGCGCCTGTGGCAGGACGAGCCCATGACGCTGGCGGCCAGGACCAAGACCATCCGGATGCCGGTGGCAAAGCCCTGCTTCGGCCTCGGCTTCAAGGAGACGCCGCTGCCTTCTGGCGACCTGCGCAGCGAGATGCTGTACGATCTGATCCTCTGCTGCATCTGCGGCGGGATGTCGCCGCTGTACCGCCGCCTTTACGACGACGGCCTCACCAACCCCGGCTTTGGGGGAGAGGTGCTGCGGGTGGACGGCTGCTGCTGCATCCTCTTTACAGGGGAGAGCGACCAGCCCGACACCGTGAAGCAGCTGCTGCTGGACGAGATCGCCCGGGTACGGGCCGAGGGTGTGGACCGGGAGATCTTCACCCTCTGCAAGAACGAAAAATACGGCCAGCTGATCGAAAACCTCGAAAACGTGGAGGACTCGGCCAGCCAGATGGCAGATTTTGCACTGGCAGGCCAGACCGTTGCCCAGCAGATCTCCATGCTGGCGGGCCTGACGGCAGAGGACGCCGACGCGGCGCTGCAGCACATCCTGTGCGAAGACCGCATGGCTGCAATGTACATCCAGCCGGACGGCAGCGCTGTGCCGGACGAGGACGAAGACGGGGAAGAGGAAGGAGCATGACAAAATTGATGAATCTGGTACAGTTCCCCGGGCTGGGGCTGGAGTTTACCCTCAGCCGGGTGGCCTTTTCCATTGGCAGCATCCACATCTACTGGTACGGCGTCTGCATCGCAGTGGGCCTGTGCCTGGCGCTGATGATGGCGTTCCGCCGCTGCACGGAGTTTGGTGTAGACCCGGACGCCATGGTGGACGTGATCCTCATCGGCGTGGTGCTGGGCATTGTCAGCGCCCGGGCCTACTATGTGGCCATGGCCCCCTTTGAATACGAGAGCATCTGGGAGATGCTGGCCATCCGGGATGGCGGCCTTGCCATCTACGGCGGCATCATCGGCGGCTTTCTGTTCGGCGGGCTGGCCTGCAAATGGCGGGGCGTGCCCGTGCTGCCCATGTTCGACCTGACGGCCATGGGCTTCCTCATCGGACAGGGCTGCGGCCGCTGGGGCAACTTCTTCAATCAGGAAGCCTTTGGCTGCAACACCACCCTGCCTTGGGGTATGTACAGCGAGGCCACCCGCGATTACCTTATGGGCAGCACTGTCACGGTGCCCAAGGGGATGACCATCGACCCCAACCTGCCCGTCCATCCCACCTTCCTGTATGAGAGCATCTGGTGTCTGGTGGGGGCGGCGCTGCTGCTGGGCTACATCAAAAAGCGGAAGTTCAACGGTGACATCACCCTGCGCTACCTCATCTGGTACGGCGCGGGCCGCGTCTGGATCGAGGGGCTGCGCACCGACAGCCTGATGCTGGTGCCCTCGCTGGGGCTCCGGGCCTCCCAGCTGCTGGCAGGTCTTGCCGTGGTGGTAGGCCTTGGGCTGGAAGTCTATTTCACCCGGAAATACAAGGGCAAGCCCCTGATGGTGCCTCTGGCGCTGACGGCCGAGAACCGCACCAAGAGAAAAAAGCTGGACGGCCCCATTGCCTTTTTCGGCGCGGACAGCCAGCTGCCCGCTTCCGCCTCCCGCGCAGAGTTTTTGGAAAAGACCGCTGCGTGGAATAAAGAAGTAGGGGAGATCCTCGATGAGAATCTGGCCAAACAGCAAAAGAACGGGTAAACAACGATTTTGAGAGAGCCACCGTGCATTCGGCCCCACGCAGGGCCTTGCACTGTGGCTCTTTTTAGGGTATAATAAAGCCACAGAATACAAGGGGGTACGACTATGCAGATCATTCCGATGCGCGAACTGAAAAATACCGTGGAGATCGAGCGCCGCTGCGCCGAAGAGAACGGCCCGGTCTTTGTGACCAAAAACGGCTATGGCCGCCTTGTGGTGATGGATATCGACTACTACGAGCGGTCCATGCGGGAAATGGAAGAGCTGAAGCTGGTGATGGAAGGCCTGAAAGACGTAAAGGAGGGCCGTGTAGTGGACGGACCGACTGCAATGGCGGAGATCAGGAGGGAATATGGGCTGTGAATACCAATTCCGCATGACGGAACGCGCAAAACAGGACGTTCGTCAGACAGTCGGTTACATCCGAAACGAGTTGGACAATGAAAAAGCAGCGCTGTCGCTCCTGAATGAACTCGAAAAATGCATGGAGCGGCTGTGTATGTTCCCGGAAAGCGGAAGCCTTGTTTTTACAGCATATCTGCCGGGAGAGCATATCCGCAAGAAAATCGTGGGCAAATACATCCTGTTCTATCAGGTCTTAGCAGCAGAGCGGGTCGTCCGCGTCCTCCGTGTGGTGTACGGTGCGCGGGATATGGACGAAGTGCTCAAGGGCTTGAGCAGCTGAAAAACCCGAAAAACTTTGCAAGAAAGCGCAAAAAGGCCTTGCAATCCGGGCACTTTTTTGCTATACTATTCTAGCCGCTTGGTGTGGGCGCCGGAAATGGCCCCTGTGAGGGCCTGCCTTTACGACCAGCGAGTACAACGAAAAGGAATGAAACAAATGTACGCAATCATTGTTACCGGCGGTAAGCAGTACCGCGTGGAGCAG
>RKCM01000193.1 GCA_014858325.1 Oscillospiraceae bacterium
TCCAGCAGGGCCGTCAGGGCGTCTGCCCCGGCGCTTTCCAGCCCGGCAGCGGCCGCAGCGGCCCGCAGCTCGTGGATGTTTTTGGCCCGCAGCGCCGCCAGCAGGCCGGGCCGGGCCGTTTCCGGCACGCCCAGCGCATCAAACAGCCCGAAGAGGTACCCCATGTGGCTCACTTCCAGCACCCAGGGCCGGCCCAGCTGCTCCAGCGACTGCGCCGCCAGACAGACGGCCTGCTCCACTGCTTCTTCGTCCACGGCCCCCAGCATCTCCAAGCCCATCTGGGAGATTTCTTGGAACGTGTGGCTCTCCGCCGAGGGGCGGTAGACGTTTTCGTGGTAGTAGTATTTCAGCATCTCGCCGGGGGCGGGCTGGGCTGTCTTGGCAATGGAGAGGGTCACATCCGGCTTCAGCGCCAGCAGCCGCCCGTCCAGATCGGTAAAGGTGATGACCTGCTCCGACGAGAGGAAGCTGCGGTTCTCCTGATACAGCCCGTACTCCTCAAACCGCCCCATGTGGTATTTGCGGCACCCCGCCGCCTCGTACAGCGCCCGCAGCGCAAAGGACGCCCGCTCCTTGGGCAGCAGCCGTGAAAGATCAAACTCCATCGCCTTTTTCCTCATTTCTTTCCCCAAACGCCCCCTCTTTGGCGGCACACTCCGCCCGGGCGTTGCGTCGTTTGTTTTATTTTACTTTATCTTGATAAAGTTGTAAAGTGTAAAAGTGACAGCCTTTGCCGAAAAATCCCCGCAATTTCTGGTGTGTTTGCATAGCGGTTGCCGCACAAAAAACAGCCCCGCAGGAGAAGTTTCTCCCACGGGGCTGCCGTGTACGCTGTGATGCCGTCGTTCCGGGCTTTTCTGTGCGCTGCGCTGCTTACCCCAGCAGGGCCAGCACGCCGCTCTTGGGGCGGGCGCCCACCGACTGGTTGACGAGCTTGCCGTCGCGGAACACCAGCAGGGTGGGGATGCTCATGACGCCGAACTCAGCGGCGAGGTCGGGCTGCTCGTCCACATTGACCTTGCCCACCTTGATATCGGTGCGCTCCTCGGCCACCTCGTCCACGACGGGGCTCAGCATCCGGCAGGGGCCGCACCAGCTGGCCCAGAAATCCAGCAGGACGGGCTTTGCGCTGTGGAGCACTTCGCTCTCAAAGTTTTCTTTCGTGATGGTGACGACTGCCATAATTTATTTCCTCCGTATCGGGTGTTTGTTGTTTCGATGGTCCTAGTATACCCGTTCGGGGGCAGTTTTTCCGTAACTGGGTCACATTGGGGCATTCCGGGTGCAAAAAAGGCCGCTGCACAAACGGCAGCGGCCTCTGGAAAGCATTTTGGGGATGCTTACAGCATCTCTTTTGCAGTCTTGACGATGGTGGCGGCGTCCAGGCCATAGAGCTTGAGCAGGTCCCAGGCCGGGCCGGAGCAGCCGAACACGTCCTGCACGCCCACGCGGCGGACGGGGGTGGGGCACTTCTCGCTGAGGAGGGAGCAGACTGCCTCGCCCAGGCCGCCGATGACGTTGTGCTCCTCGGCGGTGACGATCTTGCCGCACTCCTTGGCAGCCTTGAGGATGATCTCCTCATCCAGCGGCTTGATGGTGTGGATGTTGATGACCCGGGCATGAATGCCCTCGGCAGCCAGCTGCTCGGCGGCGATGCGGGCCTCGTTGACCATCAGGCCGGTGGCCACGATGGCGATGTCGTTGCCCTCGGTCAGCTGCTCGCCCTTGCCCAGCTCAAAGTGGTAATTGGCCTCATCGTGGAAGACGGGAACTGCCAGACGGCCAAAGCGCAGGTAGACCGGGCCCTCCATCTCGTAGGCGGCACGGACGGCAGCGCGGGCCTCCACGTCGTCGGCGGGGCAGAGGATGGTCATGCCGGGGATGCTGCGCATGAGGGCAAAGTCCTCGCAGCACTGGTGGGAAGCGCCGTCCTCACCCACAGAGATGCCGCCGTGGGTGGCGCCGATCTTCACGTTCAGGTGGGGGTAGGCGATGGAGTTGCGGATCTGCTCAAAGGCACGGCCCGCCGCAAACATGGCAAAGCTGGAAACAAAGGGGACATAGCCCATGGTGGACAAACCTGCGGCCACACCCATCATGTTGCCCTCGGCAATGCCGCAGTCAAAGTGGCGGTTGGGATAAGCCTTGCGGAACACGCCGGTCTTGGTGGCGGCGGCCAGGTCGGCATCCAGCACCACCAGGTCGTCGTGGCCTTCGGCGGCCAGCGCTTTCAGGGTGTTGCCGTAGCTTTCACGGGTAGCGATCTTCTTCACGTCTGCCATCTTACTTGTCCTCCTCTTCCAGCGCGGCGTAGGCTGCGTTCAGCTCCTGCATGGCGATGGCATACTCGTCATCGTTGGGGCCCTTGCCGTGCCAATCCACGGAGTTCTCCATAAAGGAAACGCCCTTGCCCTTGGTGGTGTCCAGAATGACGCAGGTGGGCTTTGTGCTCTCGGCGTGGAACGCCTTCAGCACGCTCTCAATGGCGTCGTAATCGTGGCCGTTGATGGTCACCACGTTGAAGTTGAAAGCCTTCAGCTTCTCCTCCAGCGGGGCGCTGTTCATGACAGTCTCCGTCGTGCCGTCGATCTGCAGGTGGTTGCGGTCCAAAAAGACGCAGAGGTTGGCAAGGCCGTAGTGGGCGGCAAACATAAAGGCCTCCCAGCACTCGCCCTCTTCCACCTCGCCGTCGCCCACGATGGCGTAGACGTTGACGTTCTGCTGCTTGAGCTTGGCCCCCAGCGCCATGCCGCAGGCCGCAGAGATGCCCTGGCCCAGGCTGCCGGTGGACATATCCACGCCCGGCACATAGTTCATGTTGGGGTGGCCCTGCAGGTAGCTGCCGATCTTGCGCAGGGTCTTCAGGTCTTCCACCGGGAAGTAGCCGCGCTCAGCCAGCGCAGCGTACAGACCCGGGGCTGCATGGCCCTTGGAGAGCACCAGACGGTCGCGGTCCGGGTCTTTCGGGTTTTGGGGGTCGATGTGCATCTCCACGAAATAGAGGTAGGACAGCACCTCGGCGATGTCCAGGCTGCCGCCCGGATGGCCGCACTTGGCGCTGTGGGTCCCCTCGATCACGCCCATGCGGATATGGCAGGCGTGTTTTGCCAGGGTAAGCTTTTCTGCATTTGTCATGATGGTCCTCCCGTATGAACCTCAGAATTGCAAGGATCTGCAAGATGGATGGCGCGCAGGCCGGGCGGCACATTCCACCCGTATGCGCTGTTTCTCATCATAATATTAGCTATTCTGCGCAAAAAGGTCAAGCTTCTCCCAGCAAAATGTACATTTGCCGGGCAAAACCGGGCGAAACTCGTTGTTTTTTGGGCAATTTGCAGGCCCCGGCAGGCAGCTTGACAAATCCTCGCACACTCTGTTATAATATTCACAAAATTTCCGGCAGGAAGCCGGGCTGCGGGCCGAAGCCCGCACACTGTATCTTACCCGCAATTTCACCGTATTCTTGTAACAGACGCCACGAAGGGGTCTGCCTTTGGCATAGAGCCGAGGGCAGGCCCCTTTTTTCGTCTGAGGAGGAGATCAAACCATGACCCATTCCAAATCTTCCACCCGCAGCATCGTGCTGGCCGCGCTGTTTCTGGCACTGGCCTTTGTGCTGCCCATGATCACCGGCCATGTGCCCCAGGTGGGCAATATGCTCTGCCCCATGCATTTCCCCATCCTGCTGTGCGGCTTTGTGCTGGGCGGCCCCTGGGGGCTGGCCGTGGGCTTTGCGGCTCCGCTGCTCCGCTCGGTGTTCTTCGGTATGCCCCCCATGTTCCCCGTGGCCATCGCCATGGCCTTTGAGCTGGCCACCTACGGCCTGGTTTCCGGCGTGATGTACCGCCGGGTGAAGCACACCCTGCCCATGATGCTGGCCACCCTCGTCACTGCCATGGCGGCAGGCCGCCTCGTCTGGGGTGCCGTCCGCTTTGTTCTGGCCGGGCTCACCGGCTCCAGTTTCCCCTTCTCCGCCTTCCTCTCCGGCGCGCTCCTCACCGCCATCCCCGGCATCGTGGCGCAGCTGGTGCTCATCCCGCTGATCCTGGTGGCACTGAAAAATGCAAAGATGATGGACTAAAATAAATCAGATCCGTTCCTGTCATTTTCCTGTCATTGCGTCTTTTTCTGCGCTGTGCTATACTTTGCTCAACACAATGAAGAAGGAGTCGCTTTTTATGCCGCAAAAGCCCAAGTTGACCATTCCCGAACAGATCGCCTATATGCGCGACCAGTGCGGCATTGCGTTTTCGCGCTGCTCCGAGGACGAAGCCGCTGCTTTTTTATCCCAGCGCAACTACTTTTTCAAGGTCAAGTCGTTCGCCAAAAACTACGCAAAAGACGTCAGTGGAAAATATCTTGATCTGGATTTCGCCTATTTGCAGGAGCTTTCCATTCTGGATGCCCTTTTGCGCAAGCAGATTTTAGCCATCGCGCTGGATGTGGAGCACTTTTTGAAAGTTGGCCTCATGGCAGAGATCAGCCAGAACGACGCCGAGGATGGCTATGCTCTGGTACAGCATTTCTTCGCCAAATACCCGCGCATTCCGCAGGAGCTGCGGGCGAAGGCCCACAATTCCTACTGCAACGATCTCGTAACAAAAATGGATGCCGAAGGTTACGCGGTCTGGAACGCCATTGAGGTGCTCTCATTCGGGCAGTTCATCCAATTGTACAAGCTCTACAGCACCGAGAACAGCCGCTGGAACAGCCGCATCTGCAATCTTCTGATTCCGGCCAAGAGCATCCGCAATGCGGCGGCTCATAACAACTGCATTCTGAACAGCCTGCAAACACCCTACTCCACCCCAAAGCCAAACATGACCCGCCAGATCGAAAGCTTTGTTTCCCGTGTGCCGGAACTAAAAAAATCCAAATCGCGCAAAACAAAGCTTGCAAACCCCGTTATCCACGATTTTGTGGCGCTGCTTTTCTTATTTGATCGGGTGTGCACTTCTCCCTCTGCGAAGAGACGGGTCTATGCAGGCCTGACCGACCTGCTGGAAGGACGCTTCCAGCAGCATTCGGATTACTTCCAGCAAAACGCGGTCCTTGTCTCCAGTTACGAGTTTGTGAGGAAGATCGTGCATTTTCTCCAGGAAAATCAGGCTTGACAACGCAGGTCTGTTTGGTATAATATGTACTTGTAGCACAAAAGCATCACCGCTTTCAAGGGACTGGTCTTCGGATCGGTCCCCCATTTTTTTGCACGCAAAATGGCCATCGGCATTTTCCCGTATGGGGAGCACCGATGGCCATTGTTCTTATTTAAGGTTTACGCCGCTTTCTTTCCGCCCAAAAACTCCGGCAAAGCCTTCCCCTGCTTGAGCCACTGGTGGTACTCGGCGGTGGCGGCAAACTCTACGTCACCGGCGGAGTTCAGCGCCGTCTCCACGGAGTCCTGCACCACGCCGATGATGAAGCCGACGCCCACCATCTGCATGGCGATGTCGTTGGAGATACCAAACAGCGAGCAGGCCATGGGGATGAGCAGCAGGGAGCCGCCCGCCACGCCGGAAGCACCGCAGGCGCCCAGAGCGGACATAGCGGAGAGGACGATGGCGGCAGGCAGCGAGACCTGAATGCCCAGCGTGTTGGCCGCCGCCAGCGTCATGATGGTGATGGTGATGGCCGCGCCGTCCATGTTGATGGTGGCGCCCAGCGGGATGGAGACGGAGTACATATCCTTATCGAGGCCCAGCTTTTCGCACAGGGCCATGTTGACGGGGATGTTGGCCGCCGAGCTGCGGGTGAAGAAGGCCGTCAGGCCGGACTCCTTCAGACAGCGGAACACCAGCGGATACGGGTTGCACCGCAGGTAGAGGAACATGATGAAGGGCGAGACGATAAAGGCCATGAACAGCATGGTGCCCACCAGCAGAGCCAGCAGCTTGCCGTACTGGGTAAAGATGGACAGGCCGTTGCTGGATACGTTGGCATACACCAGGCCCATGATGCCAAAGGGGGCCAGATTGATGATCCACCGCACGATCTGGGATACGGCATCGGCGGTGTTAGAGAGGAAGGTCTTGGTGGTCTCCGCGCCGATCTTCTTCATGGCCAGACCGAACAGGCAGGCCCAGAACAGGATGCCGATGTAATTGCCGCTCATGATGGCGCTGACGGGGTTGGCCACAAAGTTGGACAGCAGGGTGTTCAGCACCTCGCCCAGACCCTGCGGGATAACGTCCGATTCCGCCGCGTCAGCCAGAACGACAGTGACCGGGAACAAAAAGCTGGTGACGGAGGCAATGGCCGCCGCCAGAAAGGTGGTGAGCATGTACAGCCAGATGACGGTGCCAAAACGGCGGTCCAGCTTGGACGAGCCCTGTGCCAGCGCGCTTGCCACAATGACGAAGACCAGCACCGGGGCAATGCCCTTCAGGGCCCCCACGAACAGATTGCCCAGCTCGGCCACCCAGCCGGCACCGGGCACCGCCAGTGCCAGCACCGCGCCAACCACCAGACCGCACAGGATGCGGACGATGAGGCTGATGCTGTTGTACTTGGCCGCAGCCGCATGCATCATTTTCATATCGAAACACTCCTCTGTTTTTACTGTGCGCCTACCGCGCACACTTTTCCTATCCTCTTACACGGGACGTCCCCCAGTATACTCACTTCGGAACGAAAAATCAAGAGCTTTGCCGCATCTTTTGGTTTTTCATCTCACTGCGCCCCAACACAAGCGTTTTTCAGTTGTATTCACACAGAGGACAGAACACAAAAACTCCCGCCGTTTTCTGCGCGGCGGGAGTCGGTTCCAGGGTCTGTTTCAGTCGAGGTAGTGCACTTTTCCGTCCACAAAGCCCTGAATGCCAAGGCCGGGTGCGTCGGAGGCGGTGATCTTCTTCTCGTCAAAGACGGCACCGCCCAGAATGTGGTCTTCGCTGCACAGCACAGGGCCGTCCAGGTCCACTTTGGTGATGATCTTCTTGGCGCAGGCCACCTCCACGGCGGCGTTGACGCTGATCTTTGCTTCCAGCATGCAGCCGATCATGCACTCCACACCGTACACCTCCGCCGCAGCGGCGATGCGCAGGGCGTTGGTGATGCCGCCGCACTTCATCAGCTTGATGTTCACGAGGTCGGCTGCGCCGGTCTGCATGATGCGCAGTGCGTCGGCCGGGCTGAAGACACTCTCATCCGCCAGCACGGGCACGTCGGCGTGGCGGGTGACATACTGCATCCCTTCCAGATCGGCGGCAGGCACGGGCTGCTCCACAAACTCAATGTCCAGCCCCTTGTCCTGCATCTGGTTCAGGATGCGGACGGCCTGCTTGGCGTTCCACGCCTGATTTGCGTCGATGCGGATGCAGATGTCCTTGCCCACTGCCTCGCGCACCGCCGCCAGACGGGCCACGTCCAGTGCCGGGTCTACGCCCACCTTCACCTTCAGGCAGTCGTAGCCCCGGGCCACGGCGGTGCGGGCGTCCCGCGCCATCTCTTCGGGCGGGTTGACGCTGATGGTGATGTCGGTGACGATCTGGTTCCGTGCGCCGCCCAGCATCCGATACACCGGCGCACCCAGCTTCTGGCCCAGCAGGTCCCACAGGGCCATGTCCACCGCCGCCTTGGCGCTGGTGTTGTGCACGAGGGCTTTCTGCACCGCAGCGGTCAGGTCCTCAAACTCATCCAGATCCCGGCCCAGAAGCGCCGGGGCAATGTGGTCCCGGATGGCCCCGAGGATGGCCCCCGTGGTGTCGCCCGTGATCACGCCCGTCGGAGGCGCTTCGCCGTAGCCCACGGCCCCCGTGTCGGTGTGGAGCTCCACGATCACATCCTCCACGCTGTTCACCGTCCGCAGCGCCGTCTTAAAGGGCACCCGCAGCGGTGTCGAAATGCGGCCCAGCCGCACCTGTGTGATTTTCATACTTTCCGTCCCTCCTTATCAGGATAGGTTTATTATAGAACGAATGGGCGGCGTTTGCAAGGAGCAGTCACGCACAAAGCGCCCCCGGCTTCCTGTCAGGGAAACCGGGGGCGCTGCGGTTTTATGGGAAACGCCTCAGGCGCTGCAAAGCCTCAGTGCAGCAGGGAGCTGACCCATGCCCGGGCGGCCGTCTTGGCC
>RKCM01000106.1 GCA_014858325.1 Oscillospiraceae bacterium
TCGTTGGCGGGGTCCAGGGTGTTCAACTGCAGGGTATTTTAGACAAAGTTGAAGATGTTGCTGGCCCCTACCAGGTCGCCCACCCGGATGGCGATGGTGTTCAGGGAGCGGGCCAGACCGTTCCACAGCGGGATATCGGTGTTGTCGCCGTAGCTGCCGCCGTAGTTGCGGGGCCAGCTGCGCCATGCGTTGGGGTAGGCCTTCAGCTGGGTGTCGGAGAGGCCCATCAGGCCGTTTTTGCGGCAGTAGTCCTCATCCCGGATGATCATATCCTGCTTTTGGTAAAGGGGCGAGTTGTTGAGCATGGTAGACCAGTTGACCAGCCCATACTCAATGCCCAGCGCATACGCGCCGATGGGCTTGATGGTGGAGCCCGTCTGCCGGGTAACGCTGTAGGCGCGGTTCAGCGAGAGGCTCCTGGTCTTCTGGCCCAGGCCGCCCACCATGGCCAGCACGTTGCCGTCATAGTCCAGCGTGACCATGGCCGCCTGGGTGCGGACGTTGCGGTAGTAATAGACGGTGCCGTTTTCCGCCGTGCGGGTCTTGGGGGTGCCGTCGGCATTGAAGACCTGCACATCGTCGTCCGAGATGCTCGTCACCTCTTCCTCATGCCAGCCCGCCGGGAAATAGGCGTCGTCGGTGTTCATCATGAGGTTTTCCATGGCCGATTGCATCTTGGGGTTCACGGTGGCTTCAATGGTGTAGCCGCCGGTGTAGAGCATCTTCTGGGCCGTGGCCTCGTCCACGCCCTCCTTGGCGGCGATGTCGTTCACCACCTCGGTAAACAGCGCATCGGTGAAGTAGCTGGTCACGTTGGAGCTGTTCTTCTTGCTGTCGTCCTCCTCAGCCAGCACCAGCGGCTGAGCGGCAGCATTGCGGTAATCCTCCTCCGAGATGACGCCCTGCTGCCACATATTGTAGAGCAGGAAATTGCGGCGGTGGATGAGGTTTTCGGGGTTGGTGTAGGGGTTGTAGTTGGTGGGGTTCTTGGTGATGGACGCAATGCTCGCGCACTCCCAGAGGGTGAGCTGGCTGACGTCCTTATTAAAGTATTCGTTGGCTGCCGTCTGCACGCCCTGAATGGTGCCGGTGAAGCTGATGGTGTTCAGGTAAGCTTCCAGAATGGTCTCCTTGGAGTAGCTGCGGCTCAGGATCAGCGCGCGGTAGATCTCGCGCAGCTTGCGCAGGGCACCCTCCACACCGCTGGCGCTGTCGTCGTCGGTCAGGTTCTTGATGAGCTGCTGCTCCAGCGTGGATGCGCCCTGCTTGGAGCTGTAGATGGGCAGGATATACTCGTTGATCATCGCGCCGATGGTGCGCTTGAAGTTGACGCCCGGCTCATTATAGAAATCCTTGTCCTCGGTGCAGATGAATGCATACTGCAGATAGGCGGGGATCTGCTCCAGGTCGGCCCACACGCGGTGGCTGTTGGAGGAGCGGAGGGTGGCATACTCCACCTGCGCCCCGGTATCGGGATCGGTGGCCACCACGGTGCTGGACTGGCTCAGCTCAATGTTGTCCAGGTCCAGCAGGTTGCCGTCGTTGGCGGTGGCCTCTACCACGTAGTAGACCATGCCCACGGCCAGCAGGCTGCCGCCGATGATGCAAAGGCAGAGGGCGGTGGCCACGAAACGGCCCAGAACGCCCCAGAACCCGACGCGGCGCTTCTCCTTCGGCTCTTTGGGAGCCTTCGGGGCACGCCCGCCAGAGGTCTTCTGCTCGGTGCGGCTATGGCTGACATTGACTCTGCGTCCCGCTGCGGGCTGCGGCTCGCGCATCGCATCGCCCCGGCGGATCTTTCTCGTCTCGTTGTTTGAAATAAGGATCGCCTCCCAACTTGCTGCGATTTCTGATTATAATGCTTTGGCCCTGCCATTGCAAGCGCCATTTTTTCGCTCGATATCGGTAGTATAGCACATCTGGGCCGCGAAAGTACAGCACCGCCCGGTGAAATTTCTCCGGTTTTGTCTGCACCACCCCGTTTTTGCGCATACTATCGCCTGAAACCCGTTTTGCTGAAAGGAGGCCGCCCGCCATGCGCAAGCTCTGGGTCTGCCTGTTTTATGCCCTGTGTGTTTTCACCATCGTGTTCAGTCTGTTCTGGATGGCTTTGCCCAAACTTCCGCTTCCTCTTCCCTTTCCCGGCGAGGAGACGCCCACCGACTCCGCTGCGCCCGATACCGCCGCGCAGGCCCGGCCCGAGGAGACGGGCCTGGCCCCCTACTATCTCTGCGACGAGGGCGGCCGGGTGGTGGTCTACCGCTGCGACGAAAGCGGTGCACCTGCCCGGAGGCTGCTGCAGACCGGCATCTACGTCAATCTCCTGCCCGAGAGCGACGCCCTGCGGGTCAAAAACGGGTGGCTGCTCCAAAGCGAGGTGGAGCTGCGGCAGGTGTTAGAAGATCTGGGCGGATAGCGCAAAGAACCCTCTCCGTCAGGCTTTGACGGAGAGGGTTCGTCTTTCTTACGCCTCCATCTCGTCCAGCGGGGCCAGATATTCCTTCAGGCAGCGCTCGTAGCAGAGGGAGTATTCCTTATCGGGGTTGTGGTGCATCAGGCTCTTCAGGGTGTGGGAGTCGTAGTCCTCGCCGGACTCCATGCCCACCAGCCGGGCCGCCACGTTGGAGCAGTGGTCGGAGATGCGCTCCACATTGTTCAGTACGTCGAGGAAGACGACGCCGGTGTCGATGGAGCACTGGCCATCCTTCAGGCGTCCGATGTGCTGGGCGCGCAGCCGCTCCACCAGCACATCGATGACTTCTTCCAGCGGCTCCACCTGCCGGGCCGCCGCGCTGTCGTCGTTTTCAAAGGCGTCCATGGTCAACGTCAAGATATTCTCAACGGCTGCATCCAGAATGCCCAGCTCGTTTTTGGCCTTGTCGCTGAAGGAGGCTTCTTTGTCCTCCAGCTCCTGCGCCTTTTCCATGATGTTCACGGCGTAGTCGCCGATGCGCTCGTACTCGGTGACAAAGTTCAGCAGCTCCGTCACCTCATGGCTCTCGTCGTCGTTCAGCTCCTGATCGGCCAGCTTGATGAGGTAGTTGGAGATCTCCACCTCCATGCGGTCGATGAGGTTTTCCCGCACGTTGATAGCGCTCACGGTGTCCGCGTCCATCTTCAGCAGCAGCGGGGTGGCCAAGGTCACGTTGCGGGCCGCGCGGCGGGACATCTTGACCACCGCGTTCTTGGCCTGCTGCAGCGCCACCGCCGGGCTCTTGAACAGGCGCTCATCCAGCACCGGCATACTCAGCTCCTGCTCCTCCTCCTTGCTGTCCGGCACGGTGAGGACAGCCAGTTTGGAGAGCACGCTGCTGCAGGGCAGGAAAAGCAGCATGGCCGCCACGCTGGAAAGGGTGTGGATGTTGGCGATGGTGCTCTTGTTCATCACATCGCCCCACATGGGGATGCCGATGGTGAACCGCACCGCATAGATCAGGGCCAGCACCACGATGCTGCCGATGATGTTGAAGTAAAGGTGGATGAGGGCGGTGCGCTTGCCGTCCTTGGAGGAGCCGCCGATGGTCAGCAGCGGGGTGAAGGCCGTGCCGATGTGGGCGCCCAGAATGATGGGGATGGCCGAGCCAAAGGTGACCAGCCCGGTGCTGGACAGTGCCTGCAGGATGCCCACCGAGGCGGAGGAGGACTGGATGATCACCGTGACCACCACGCCCACCAGCACGCCGAGGATGGGGTTCGTCATGCTGACAAAAAGCTCCTGGAAGGCTGCGCTCTCCCGCAGGGGGGACACGCCGGTGTCCATCAGGCTCATGCCCGTGAACAGGATGCCGAAGCCCAGCATGATCTGTCCGATGTTCTTCTTCTTGGCGCTGCGGATAAAGACATAAAAAATGCAGCCAATAAACGCCACCACCGGCGCAAAGGTCTTCGGCTGGATGAGGGTGAGCCACAGGCTGTCGCCTGAGATATCCGCCATGCGGATGAGCTGGCCCGTCACCGTAGTGCCGATGTTTGCGCCCATGATCACGCCCACAGACTGCGTTAAGGTCATAATGCCGGAGTTGACCAGACCGATGCAGATGACAACGGTGCCGGCCGAGGACTGGATGACGCCCGTGATGAGGGTGCCAAACACAACGGCCTTCAGGGTGGAGGAGGTCAGCTTCTGCAAAACGCCCTGCATCTTGCCGCCGGCCAGTTTCTCCAAACCTGCGCCCATGATCGACATACCATACAAAAACAGCGCAATACCGCCCAACAGAGAGGTGATGTGTGTAATGTCCATGATGTTCTCTATGCTCCTAGATCCAATTTCGTTTTTCTGCTTTTTGTTGTTCCACTTTTCTCAAATCGACAGACTACGGCCTTGGATCAAGGACGAGACGCATCACTCCCTGCTCGAACGCCGTCCTTTTTATTATAGCATCGAACGCCCCCGCGCAACAAGACATTTTTTACAAGAAAAATAGATTTTTTACACATTCTCCGCATTCGGCGCGGTTTTGTTACGCTTTTCTTGCGTAGATTTTACATGGATTTTACAGTTTCTTTTTTCTTACCCCGCCTCGTCCAGCTCTTCCATGGCTTCCCGCAGGGTGTCGGCGGAGAAGAGGAACGCCCCATTGGCTCCGTAAACCTCCACATGGCTGCCCACATAACGCATCTCGTACTCTTTCATGGTGTGTTCCTCCCTCGTCGTTTTTCGGGTGTTTCTTCTGACAAGGGAAGTATCGCATATAGCAAGTCCAATAAATCGGGCTTTCATGCTTTTGGGCAGAAAAACAGCCGGAAAACTTCTGTTTTCCGGCTGTTTGCTCAATGCACGGCTGCCATCTCCCGTTCCCGCTTGCGTTCGGGGCGGGCGGCCTGCTGCTTGTCGGCCCGGGTCTTATCGTAGCAATAGCGGATGATGGCCTGCCGCCGGACGATGCCGATGAACATTCCCCGGTCATCCACCACCGGGACGAAGTTCTGGTTCATGGCGGCTTCCACCAGCTGGTCCATGCTGGTGGTAACGGTCACAGCCTTGTAATCCCGCTTGTGGGGGAAGGACGAGATGGGCACATCCTCCGCCCCCTCAATGTCCAGCCCGTGGAGCCTTTTCAGCCCCCAGAGGATATCCCCCTCTGTCAGGGTGCCCACATACTCGCCCCGGCGGTTGAGCACCGGGATGGACGCATAGCGGTTGTTCTCCCATTTTTCCAGCGTCTGCCGAAGGGTGAAATCGTCGTAGACGTACATCAGGTCCTGCTTGGGGGAAAGGAAAAACAAAATGTTCATGAAAACAGCTCTCCTAAATTTGATACTTGCTGCCGCGCGGGCGGCACGTCCGTTCTCTCACACCATTTTTGCGCGCAGGGGCTTCCCCGCCGGAGCAGCGCGCTGCGGCAGGGCATTTCTTCTACCTTGATTTTAGCACTTTTTGATAGGAAATAAAAGTCATACTACAAAGTTTTTATAGTTTATTCACAATCGGTTTGCAATGTTTTTTCAAAAAATCACCGAAACCTATGCACAGCGCCCACTTTTGTGCTATACTAGAGGAGAGAATCCGGCCGGGCCCGGAGGTTCACCACTTCAGTATAGCGGTTTCGGGTGTCGAAACCGTGATAAACCCGTGGCCGGTTCCTGATATTTTTGAACGAAGATAAAGGAGCAGAGCGACTATGATCACTTCCCGTTTCCCGCTGGGGGATGTCAGCTTCTCCGCCGAGTACTTCTCTACGCTGGTGGGCGAGGCAACCAAACAGTGCTACGGCGTGGCCGCAATGGCCCCCCGCGACCTGACCGATACCGTTAAGAGCATGGTGCGCGGCGCCGATTTCTCTGAGAAGGGTGTCCGTGTCACCCAGGAAGAGGGCCGTCTCGTGATCGAGCTGCACATTGCCGTCAGCTATGGCCTCAACATCTCCACCGCCGCCCGCAGCATCTCCCACCGCGTCAAGGACGAGGTGGAGCAGGCCACCGGCCTGAAGGTCGCCCGCGTGGTGGTCTCTGTGGATGACGTCATCGCCTGACAAAAAAAGCGCAACGCTCAACCCGGCCCAAACCGGGAGACTATTAAGGAGAGATAAGATACAATGATTTCTGGTAAGATCCTGCGCGACGCGATCATTTCCGGCGCAAACAACATCAACAACCAGCGGTCCCGCGTGGACGAGCTGAACGTCTTCCCTGTCCCCGACGGCGACACCGGCACCAACATGGGCATGACCGTGGGCGCTGCCGTGCGGGAGCTGCAGGCTCTGGACGACAGCTGCACCGTGGGCGAGGCCGCCAAGACCGCTGCCTCCGCCATGCTGCGCGGTGCCCGCGGCAACTCCGGCGTCATCACCAGCCTGCTGTTCCGCGGCTTCTCCAAAGCATTGGAGGGCAAGAAAGAGGCCGACACCGCCGACATCATCGCCGCTCTGAAGAAGGGCGTCGAGGGTGCCTACAAGGCCGTCATGAAGCCCACCGAGGGCACCATCCTCACCGTGGCCCGGGTGGCCAGCGAGGAAGCCGCCGCCTGCGATGCTGCCGACGTGCCCGCCCTGTGGGACGTGGTGATGACCGCCGGCCAGAAGGCCCTGGAGGACACCCCCAACCTGCTGCCTGTCCTGAAGAAGGCCGGTGTCGTGGACGCCGGCGGCCAGGGCATCATGGTCATCTTTGAGGGCATGGGCAAGGTCTTCCACGGCGAGCCCATCGTCGAGGGCGGCGAGGCTGTGCCCAACAAGGCCAAGCTCTCCACCGCCAACGCCGGCAAGGGCGTCTTCACCGACGACCTGATGAAGGTGGAGGACATCAAGAACGGCTACTGCACCCAGTTCCTCATCAACAAGTACGAGGGTGCCAGCGCCGCCAAGATGCGCGCCTTTGCCGAGTCCAACGGCGACAGCGTGGTCTGCATCGAGGACGACGACGTCATCAACCTGCACGTCCACACCGCCGACCCCGGCAAGATCCTGAGCGAGGCCATCAAGTATGGCTACCTGACCAACTTTAAGATCGAGAACATGCACGAGCAGTTCCTGGCCCGCCAGAAGCAGGGCAAGAGCCTGGAAAAGCAGGCTTCCGCCGAGAAGAAGCCCGACCCCACCGCTGAGTTCATCTACGCGGCGGTAGACCCGGAGCGGGACTACGGCTTTGTGGCCGTGGCTGCGGGCGAGGGTCTGAAGGCCGTCTTCACCGATCTGGCGGCAGACGCCGTGGTCTCCGGCGGCCAGACCATGAACCCCGCCACCGAGGACATCCTGGCTGCCATCCAGAGCGTGCCCGCCAAGACCGTCTTTGTGCTGCCCAACAACAAGAACATCATCATGGCTGCCGAGCAGGCCCAGAAGCTGGCCGACCGTCAGGTGGTCGTCCTGCCCACCCGCACGGTCCCCATGGGCATCACCGCTCTGCTGAACTTTGACCCCTCCGCCAATGTGGAGACCAACACCATCAACATGATGGCTGCTGCCGATAAGGTCAGCACCGGCCTCATCACCTATGCCGCCCGCGACAGCGAGTACGACGGCAAGCGGATCCGCAAGGGCGAGATCATGGCGCTGGAGAACGGCAAGATCGTCTCCACCTCCAACGACCTCGCCAAGGCCACCTATCGCCTGGCCCGCAGCATGTGCAAGAAGGACTCCTCCTTCGTCACCATCATCTCCGGCTGCGACGTCTCCGATGAGGACGCCGAGAAAGTCACCGAGCTGGTCAAGGCCAAGTGCCCCAACCACGTTGAGGTCAGCCACATCCGCGGCGGCCAGCCCGTGTACTACTATATGATCAGCGTGGAGTAAGCCCTCCCCTGCGGATCGGATCGCGCAACAGCCCCTCACCGTCCTGAGCAATCGGGATGGTGAGGGGTTTTGTGTTGCTTACAGAAGCAGAACAGGCCGGGAGTTTTTACACTCCCGGCCTGCTCTGTTCTATGGGTATTGTGAGGATGGCTATGGAACACACTCCCCCAGTCGCTTTGCGACAGCCCCCTCACGGAGGGGGCCTTTTACGCTGGTGCTGCCGGGGAGCAAAGCCTCCCTCTTTGAGGGGGGTGGCACGCC
>RKCM01000071.1 GCA_014858325.1 Oscillospiraceae bacterium
GGCGGGAGGTCTCGATGATCTCCGTTTTGTCCATACCGATGAGGGGGCGGAGGATGGGCAGGTCCTGCGCGGCATCGGTGCACTGCAGCGCCTTCACGGTCTGGCTGGCCACCTGGGCCAGGCTCTCGCCGGTGATGAGGGCCTCGCAGCCCTGTTTCTGCGCAATGATGTTGGCAATGCGCATCATGCTGCGGCGCATGAGGACGGTGAACAGCACATCCGGGGCGTTATCCCGGATGTACTCCTGCGGCCGGGTGTAGGGCACCACAAAAAGGTTGGTGCTGCCGGTGTAAGGGGTGATGAGCTGGGCCAGAGCCTTAACTTTTAGTTTTGCGCGTTCCGAAGTATACGGAGGGGACGCAAAATGGATGTGATCGAGGCCCAACCCACGCTTGGCCATGCGGTAAGCCGCCACGGGGCTGTCGATGCCGCCGGAGAGCATATTCAGCGCCCGGCCGGAGGTGCCCACGGGCAGGCCGCCCTCGCCCGGCACCTTGGGGCCGTGGATATACGCGCCGTAATCGCGCACCTCCACGATGACCTTGAACTCGGGGTGGTGGACGTCCACCCGGAGGTAGTTGTGCTTGCCCAGCAGGTAGGCACCCAGCTCCCGCATCAGCTCGGGGCTGGTCATGGGGAAGGATTTATCGGCGCGGCGGGCCTCCACCTTGAAGGTCTTGATGCCGTGGAGGCTGGCCCCCAGATAATCCTCGGCCGTGGTGCAGATGGTGTCGAAATCCTTCTCGCAGACCACGGCGCGGCTGAGGGCGGCAAGGCCGAAGACGGTGCGCACCCGCTCAAAGGCGAGGTCCATATCCACGTCTTCCTCCTCCGGCTCCATGTAGAAGGTGGACTGGGTGCAGTAGACCCGGAACTTGCCGACGGTCTTGAGCCGGTAGCGCAGGATCTTCATCAGCGCCGACTCGAACTGGTTGCGGTTGAGGCCCTTGAGGGACATTTCGCCCTGATAGCCTAAAATGACTTCTTTCATAAGGTTGCTCCTCTATTTTTGTTGGCTCGCCCTCTCAGGCGCTTCGCGCCAGCTCCCCCAAAGGGGGAGCCAAGACTTCACTTTTTGATCCGCTGCAAATGCTTCATGCCGTCCTCAAAGCGGTTGAGGAAGGCGTCCACATCCTCGGGGGTGTTGTCGCCGCAGAACGAGACGCGGATGGCGGTATCGATGGCAAGGGGGGCCTTCCCCATAGCCGCCAGCGTGTGGCTGGGCAGGCCGCGGCCGCAGGCGGACGCAGAGGAAACGTAGATTTGCTCTTCCGCCAGCCAGGCCAGCATGGTCTCGCTCTTGATGCAGTGCTCGCTGAAATTGAGCACCTCGGGCACCGCGCCCGCCGGGCTGTTGATCTCCACCTCGGAGAAAACTTTCAGCCCCTCCCGCAGGCGCTGGTTGAGGGCGCGGACGGCGGCGTCCCGGCTCTTCATGGTCTTGGCAAGGCGGGTGGCCGCCGCAGCCATGCCCATGGCATAGGGCAGGTTCTCGGTGCCGGGGCGGATCTCCCGCTCCTGCTCGCCGCCCAGATACGGCGGTTGGAACGCCTGCACGATGTGGTCGCTGAGGTAGAGGGCGCCGATGCCCTTGGGCGCATGAATTTTGTGGCCGCTGACCGACAGCGTATCGATGTTGTTGAGCCGGATGGGCACCCGCATCCAGGCCTGCACCCCGTCCACATGGACGAGGGTGCGGCTGTTGCGGCGCTTGACCTCTGCGGCCAGCCGCTCCACGTCGTTCCGGGTGCCGATCTCGTTGTTGACCATCATGCAGGCCACGAGGATGGTGTTTTTGTCCACCCGCTCCAGCATCTGGTCGATGTCCAGCGTGCCGTCGGTTTTGGGGGCCACCACCGCCACGTCATACCCAAGAGCGGCGAGGCGCTCCAGCGGTTTCTGGACGCTGGGGTGCTCAAAGCCGGAGACCACGATGCCCTTGCCGAAGGTCCGGGTGAGGGCTGCGCCCAGCAGCGCGAGATTGTTGCTCTCGCTGCCGCAGGAGGTAAAGTAGAGCTCCCGGGGCTTGCAGCCCAGGGTGCGGGCCACGGCGGCGCGGGCGCTGTTCAGGGCCGCTTCGCTCTGGGCACCGGGGGCATAGAGACTGGAGGGGTTGGCCCAGTGCTCCCGCATGGCCTTGTCAATGACGTCCGCCACCTCGGGAGCCACGATGGTGGTGGCGGCGTTGTCTAAATAATGCAGTTTGGGGTCTTGCAGCATAAACGATTCCTGCCTTTTTTGTCGCGTTGTATCAAACAGATTTAAGTATACCACAAATGCGGCCCGGCGCAAAGTGTCCCACGCAAAAAAGGAGCCGCCCCCGGGTGGGAGCAGCCCCTTTTTGTTGCACTTGGGCAGAGCTCAGCGGTTCTCGTTCGCCTTCTGGAGCCAGATGCTGCCGATGTCCAGTGCGTCGTACAGGCCGTTTCTGGTGCTCTGGCGGGCGACGCGGGCCTCCGGGGCCTTGGTATCATCGGTAGAAAGCAGCTGCAGGTGGACTTTATCAGCAACCTGCAGGCCGTTTGCCTGCTTGGTGGAGACGATTTTGAGGTACAGTACATAAGGATCGGTCATACGGCCGTAATACAGCTCGTTGTCCTTGCGGACGAGGGGCTTGCCTTTATAAGTCAGTTTCGGAGTAAATGGCATTGCGAAAGCCTCCCTATCGTTTAGATTCAGTTTAGTATACCATAATCTGCCCCCTCAGTGCAAGGGAGAAGCGCAGAATGCACAAATTTTACGCTCCGCCCCGTTGCACGGGGGCGCGGGGCGCTGTATAATAGGGGTAGAATCGAGACAGGAGGGCTGTTTTATGGCCGATTATCAGGAATACCGCCGCCGCATCCTCCACCGCCGCTGGCGCAGGGCGATCCTCTGCGTGGCGCTGGTGGTGCTGCTGATCCTGGCGGGCACGGTGGGGATGCTCTGGAAGCGGCTCCACCGCGAGCAGAACCCCGCCGCCGAAACGGGGCCCACCATCTTCCAGCAGGAATTGACGGGCAGCGAGTGGAACACCATCGGCTACACCGCCGCCCGGCGGCTCTCGGTGCAGACAGAGGCGGACGGCACCACGGCCATGGATTTCCGGCTGGCGGCCCAGCCCGAATCCCCTGCCGTGGACCGCAGCTGGTTTGCGGACGTGAGCTTTTTGGGCGACAGCCTGACCCAGGGGATGCAGATGTACTCCACCGGCCTGCCAGGCTCCCACTTCTGCGCCTACAAGGGCGTCGGGCCCAGCGCCATCGTCAACGGCTCCACCTGCAAGCGGGCTGACGGCCAGACCGAGATCCCCATGGACGTGCTGGCCGCCCGCCAGCCCCGGGCGCTGTACATCCTGCTGGGCACCAACGTGCTGAACCGGGACGGCGACTACAGCAATTTCCTGACGTATTACCGCCTGATGCTGGATATGATCAGCCAGTCGCTGCCCAACACGACCCTCTATGTGCAGTCCATCACGCCCGTCCGGCCCGAGGTGCGGCAGAGCCACCCGGGCCTGTACAAAGAGCGGCTGTGCGAGATCAACGACGCACTGGCCGCCATTGCGCTGGAAAAGGGCTGCGTCTTCCTGAACCTGTGGGAGGCGCTGGCCGACGAAAACGGCGATCTGCGCGCCGAATACGCCCAGCCCGACGGGTATCACATCAAGCCCGATGGGTACAGCGTGTGGGTGGAATATCTGGCGAAGCATACCTGAGAAACAAGCGAAAAATTCCCGCCGTTTGGCGGGAATTTTTTGTTTGCTTACTTGTGCTCTGCCAGCCAGCGCATGGCGACATAGCCATAGGCGGCGCTGCCTTTATACAGCACGCTGTCGTCAAAGCGGACCTTGGGGTGGTGCTGGCTGTAGCGGCAGCCCTGCGCGGGGCCGCCGCAGGCCAGAAAGAGGCTGACGGTGGGCACCTCGTGGCTGACGAAGGCGAAATCCTCGCTGCCGCCGCCGGGCTTGCCCCCGGTGAGGGCTGTCATATCCATGACGCCCTGCCCCAGCATCTCGGAAAGATATCCGAAGGCGTCTTTGGAAAGAGTCTCGTCCACCACCATACAGGGGCAGAAATCCGAGAACATCACCTCGGCGGTGCAGCGGAAGGCCGCTGCCACCCCCTGGGCGATCTCGGTCATCCGCTGCTTGATGAGGGCCCCGGACTTATTCTCGGGGTCGGTGGTGCGGATGGTGCCCCACATCTCGGCGGTATCCGGGATGACGTTGGAGGCCGCGCCTGCCGCAAAACGGCCGGTGGTCAGCACGCCGAAATCGTTCTGGGAGAGCTCCCGGGCGTTGATCTCCTGCAGGGCAATGTGGATGTGGGCTGCCGCCGTGATGGGGTCGATGCAGTTTTCGGGCATGGAGCCATGGCCGCCCTTGCCGTGGACAACGATGTGGTACTGCTCGCAGCTGGCCATGGTGATGCCGCCGCCCGGCACCAGCACCTCGCCCAGCGGCAGGGGCATCCCGCCCAGAACATGGAACATGACCGCCGCGTCTACATGCGGGTCTTCCAGCAGGCCGTGGGCGAGCATATCCGGCGAGCCCTGAAAGATCTCCTCCGCGGGCTGAAATTCCAGCTTGACGGTGCCTTCCAGCTCGTCCTCGTGGGCCTTGAGCAGCTGGGCTGCGCCCAGCATCATGGCCGTGTGCATATCGTGGCCGCAGCCGTGCATCCTGCCGGGGATCTCCGAGGCAAACACCTCGCCCGACTCCTCAAAGATGGGCAGCGCATCCATATCGCCCCGCAGCAGGATGGTCTTGCCGGGGCGCTTGCCGCCTGCGAGGGCAAGGATGCCCGCTTTGCCGCAATCCTGCGGCTGGTAGCCCATTTCCGTCAGGGCCTGCTTGACAAGGGCCCTCGTTTCGGGCAGGTCGAACCCGATCTCCGGGTTGCGGTGGATGGTCCGCCGCCATTTTTGCAGCTGGGGCTGCAGGGCCTCCGCTTCGGCCAAGAGTTTGTCTGCCTGCATAAAAAAACACGCTCCTTTTGCAGAATAGGCAAAACGCCGCCCCCAGCGCGGGACGGCATTCCGCCATGTAAATTTTTACAGCACGTTCATGCTCTTCATCAAAAAGATCCAGCCAAAGAGACTGGGCAGCGAGAAGACGGTGCTCAGCACCACGAACTGCCCGGCCAGCTCGCCGTCGCAGCCCATATTCTGGGCCATGGGGTAGGAGGCGGTGGCGATGGGGGGTGCGAAGGTCATGACCAGGAGGAAGAGCTCCTCCCCCCGCAGGCCCAATGCCAGGCCCACGGCCAGCATCACAGCAGGCGCAGCCACCATCTTGATCAGGATGCTCACCGTCAGGCAGCGGGCATTTTTGCGAATGGCGTCAAAGTGGAGGGTGGAGCCCAGCACAAAGAGGGCCAGCGGCGTGGTCATATTGGAGAAGTTGGTGACGACCTTCAGCACCGGGGCGGGCAGAGAGATGCCCAGCGCAAAGAAGGCAAAGCCCACGACGGCACCCTCCAGCAGCGGGTTTTTCAGGATGCCGATGGCCAGCTGCTTCAGGCTGGTCTTGGAGCCGGAGCCAAAGGTCTCCAGCACCAGCACGGCGGTGACGTTGTAGATGGCCACCACCACCGTCACCCAGACGGACGCCATGGCACCCGCTTCGTCGCCGAAGATGTGGAGGGTGAGGGGCAGGCCGTACATCAGGATGTTGCTGCGGTAGATGGCCTGCACCACCACGCCTGCCCGGCTGCGGTCCGGCACAAAGCGGGGCGTGAGCACGCACAGCAGGGCGATCGAGCCCAGCACGCTGCCCACCACCACCGCCATAAAGGTGGCGCTGGGCATGGTCTCCCAGCTGGCGTTGTACATATTGCAGAACGTCAGGCAGGGAAAAAACAGCCGGAACATGACCTTATTGAGCTTATTGGCAAAGGCTTCGTCAAAAACGCCGCACCGCCGGGAGATGTTGCCGAACGCCAGATAGATCAAAAACGGGATGATGGCGTTCAGCGATATCATAAAATTATCCACAGGATTCTCCTCCGCAATCTACGTCCTAAACTCCTTCCGTCATCGCTGCCGCGATGCCACCTCCCTCACAGAGGGAGGCTTTTGGCCCCCTCCATGAGGGGGCTGTCTGCGCAGCGGACTGGGGGAGTTTACTCCTGATTTGTCCCCTCCGGGTGGTACTGGGCGCAGGTGCACTTTTTCCACTTCAGGCCGCTGCCGCAGGGGCAGGGGTCGTTGCGGCCGATCTTGATGACCCGGACGGGCTGGCCCTTGGGGGCACCCTTGGCACCGGGCGCACCGTTGCCGGGCACGAAGCCCTCGCCGGTGGGCTTTGCCACCTGCTCCCGCTTGGGGGCGGTGCCGGCCTTGCGGACCTCAATGGTCAGCAGCATCTTGATGCTGGACTCCCGGATGGAATCCACCATCTGGTCGAACATATCAAAGCCCTCGATGCGGTATTCAACGACGGGGTCTTTCTGGCCGTAGCCGCGCAGCGCGATGCCCTGCCGCAGCTGGTCCATGTTGTCGATGTGGTCCATCCACTGGCGGTCCACGCATTTCAGCAGGCAGATGCGCTCCAGCTCCCGCATGAGGGGGGCACCATAGCGCTGCTCCTTATCGTTGAGGATGTCCATGCCCCGGTCATACAGCTGATCGGCGATGGACTCCCGGGAAAGGCTGTCGTAATCCGCCACGGTGTAGTGGAAATCGGCGTCGGTGGTCAGCCAGCCCTGATAGTGGCGGCGGAGGGCACCGAAATCCCACTCGTCCTTGACATCGCCCGCCAGGAACTGCGCGCAGGAGGAATCGATGTTCTCCCGCAGCATCTTGTGCATCTCGGCGGAGATGTCCTCGCCGTCCAGCACTTTGCGGCGCTGGCCGTAGATGATCTCGCGCTGCTGGTTCATGACGTCGTCGTACTTCAGCACGTTTTTGCGGATCTCAAAGTTGCGGCCCTCCAGCTTCTTCTGGGCGCTTTCCAGCGTGCTGGTGATCATGCGGTTCTCGATGGGGGTATCCTCGTCGATCTTGAGGGTATCCATCAGGCCGGAAACGCGGTCGCCCCCAAACAGGCGCATCAGGTCGTCTTCCAGGCTCAGGTAGAAACGGGAAGCGCCGGGGTCGCCCTGACGGCCGGCGCGGCCGCGCAGCTGGTTGTCGATGCGGCGGCTCTCGTGGCGCTCGGTGCCGATGATGAACAGGCCGCCAGCGGCGCGCACTTCTTCGGCCTCAGCCTCCACGGTGGGCTTGTACTGGGCGTAGAGCTCGTCAAACCGCTTGCGGGCCGCGAGGATGTTGGCGTCGTCGGTCTCGCCGTGGCCGTTGGCCTCGGTGAGCAGCAGCTCCACCTGCGCGGGCAGGGCGTCCTCCGGCTTTTCGGGGCTGAGGAGGTTCTCGCAGAAATGCTCTTTGCGCATCTGGGCCTTGGCCATGAACTCGGCGTTGCCGCCCAGCATGATATCGGTACCACGGCCTGCCATGTTGGTGGCGATGGTGATGGCGCCCTTTTTGCCGGCCTGTGCCACGATCTCGGCCTCGCGCTCGTGGTTCTTGGCGTTCAGGACATTGAACTCCCGGGTATAGCGCTGCAGCATCTTGGCCAGCGTCTCGCTCTTTTCCACGCTGACGGTGCCCACCAGCACGGGCTGGCCGTTCTTGTGGCACTCCATCACCTGCTCGATGACGGCTTTGTACTTGCCGTTGACCGTCTTATACACGGCGTCCGGGTAGTCCTTGCGGACATTGGGGCGGTTGGTGGGGACGGTGACGATGTTCAGGCCGTAGATCTCAGTAAACTCGGTGGCCTCGGTCTTGGCGGTGCCCGTCATACCGGCCAGCTTCTCATACATACGGAAGTAGTTCTGGAAGGTGATGGTGGCCAGCGTCTTGCTCTCGGCGGCGATCTTCACGCCCTCCTTGGC
>RKCM01000210.1 GCA_014858325.1 Oscillospiraceae bacterium
GCCAGCAGCTTGTTGGAGCCAAACCGGGTGGAGAGCCCCGACGCCATGATGACGCAGCCCACGGGCAGAGAACGATTTTCTGCCATAAAAACTCCTCCTTCGCGGCGGCGAAAACTGCCGCCTTATCAATAGCATTATAGCGGATTTTGTGTTAAAATAAAAGTATCAGAAAAAAAGAGAGGAACTGCCTATGTTAACCGTCCGAGAATACAAAAAAGCAGAAAGCCTGGAGGAAGCCTGGCAGCTCAACCAGAAAAAGCCCAACCGGGTGCTGGGCGGCATGATCTGGCTCAAGATGGAAAACATCAACGTCGGCACCGCCATCGATCTTTCCGGCCTGGGGCTGGACACCATTGAGGAGACGGAGGAGGGCTTTTCCATTGGAGCCATGGTCACCCTCCGCCAGCTGGAGCTGCACGAAGGCTTGGCTGACTACACCCAGGGGGCAATGCGGGAGTCGGTGCGCCACATCGTGGGCGTCCAGCTGCGAAATCTGGCCACGGTGGGTGGCAGCCTCTACAGCCGCTTTGGCTTTTCCGATGTGCTGACGCTGTTCCTGGCCCTGAACGCCTCGGTGGAGCTGTATAAGGGCGGCGTGGTGCCGCTGGCGGAGTATGCGCAGCGCCCCTACGACCGGGACATTCTGGTGCGGGTGCTGGTGCCGAAGCAGGATGCGAAATTCTGCTACCAGTCCGTCCGCAACAGCCAGACCGATATCCCGGTGCTGACCTGCGCCGCCGCGAAGAGCGCGGCGGGCGAATATCGCTTTGCCATCGGTGCCCGGCCCGGCAAGGCCGTGCTTTACACGATGCACGCCGAGGCAGGGGAGACGCCGGAGCTCACCGCCGCTCGCTTTGCGGCGTCCGTCCGGGGCAGCATCCAGACCGAGAGCAACATCCGCGGCAGCGCGGAGTACCGTAACCATCTGGCAGGAGTGCTGGTCAAACGCGCCGTGCAGCAGCTGGGCTAAGGAGGAAATACCATGCAGATCAACATCATTTTGAACGGCGTCAAGGTGTCGGCCGATGTAGCCCCGGACACTTTGCTGCTGGACCTCGTCCGCAGCCTGGGCTGTAAGAGCGTCAAGCGCGGGTGCGAGACCTCCAACTGCGGCCTGTGCACCGTCTTTCTGGACGACAAGCCTGTGCTCTCCTGCTCCGTTCTCGCCGCCCGGGCCGATGGCTGCCGCGTCACCACGCTGGAGGGCCTGCAGGAGGAAGCGGCAGAGTTCGGCGGCTTCATCGCCGACCAGGGCGCAGAGCAGTGTGGTTTCTGCAACCCGGGCTTCATCATGAACGCTATCGCCCTCTTCCGGGAAAAGGAATACCCCACCGAGGAGGAGATCAAGGAGTATCTGGCAGGCAACCTCTGCCGCTGCTCCGGCTACGAGGGCCAGCTGCGGGGCATCCAGAACTTCCTCGCATGGAAAAAGCAGAAACAGGAGGCCGCCGAATGAATACCGTCAACAAACGTTTCCGCAAAAAGGACGCCATGCAGCTGGTAACGGGCCAGCCCGTCTATATGGACGATCTTGTCCCGGCAGATTGCCTCATCGTTAAGCTCTTGCGCTCGCCCCACGCCAATGCCATCGTCAAGGCCATCCACACCGAGACGGCAAAGAAGGTGCCGGGCGTGGAAGCCATCTTCACCTGGGAGGACGTGCCGCAGGATGCGCCCCGCTACACCCAGGCCGGCCAGACCTTCCCCGAGGCCAGCCCCCGGGACCGTCTGCTCATCGACCGCCACGTCCGCTTTGTGGGCGACGTGGTGGCCATTGTGGCAGGCAAAGAGGAAAAATGCGTGGATAAGGCGCTGAAGCTCATCCGGGTGGAGTACGAGGTGCTGGACGCTGTGCTGGATTACCACACTGCGCTGGACAACCCCATCCTCGTCCACCCGGAGGAGAACTGGGAAGCCCTCTGCCCGGTGGGAGCCGACAACAAGCGCAACCTCTGCGCCCACGGCGAGGAGAGCGACGGCGACATCGACGCGGTGCTGGACAAATGCGACATCGTCATTGAGCATACCTACCACACCAAAGCCTGCCAGCAAGCCATGATGGAAACCTTCCGCACCTATTGCTCCATCGATCTGTACGGCAGACTGAACATTCTGAGCTCTACTCAGATCGTTTTCCACACCCGCCGCAATGTGGCAAACGCCCTGCACATCCCCAAATCCATGATCCGCGTCATCAAGCCCCGCATCGGCGGCGGCTTTGGCGCAAAACAGACCAACGTGTGCGAGGTATACCCGGCCTTTGTGACCTGGAAGACCAAAAAGCCCTCCAAGATCGTTTTCAGCCGGGTGGAAAGCCAGATCGCGTCCTCCCCCCGCCACGAGATGGAGATTCATCTCCGGCTGGGTGCCACCAAAGACGGCATCGTGAAGGGCATCGACCTGCACACCCTCTCCAACACGGGTGCCTACGGCGAGCACGGCCCCACGACGGTGGGCCTCTCGGGCCATAAATCCATCCCGCTGTACGGCAAGGCCGAGGCCTTCCGCTTTACATACGACGTGGTCTACACCAACCACATGTCGGCAGGTGCGTACCGCGGCTACGGCGCGACGCAGGGCCTGTTTGCGGTGGAATCCGCCGTCAACGAGCTGGCAGCCCGGCTCCACATGGACCCCATCCAGATCCGGGAGCAGAACATCGTCCACGAGGGCGACGTCATGCCCGCCTACTACGGTGCCACCAACACCAGCTGCGCATTGGACCGCTGCCTGAAAAAGGTGCAGAAGATGATCGATTGGGACCACAAATACCCCGTCCGGGAGATGGGCAATGGCAAGGTCCGCGCCGTGGGCATTGGCATGGCCATGCAGGGCTCCGGCATTTCCGGCATGGACGTGGGCAGCGCCACCCTGAAGGTGGACGATGAGGGCAACTACAGCCTCATCATCGGTGCGGCGGATATGGGCACCGGCTGCGATACCACGCTGGCCCAGATCGCCGCCGAGGTGCTGGAATGCAGCCTGGACCACATCAGCGTCTACGGGGCAGACACCGACGTTTCACCCTACGATTCGGGCTCCTACGCGTCCTCCACCACCTATGTCACCGGCAAGGCCGTGGAAAAATGTGCCCTCAAGTTGAGAGAACAAATTTGCAGGCTGGGCGCAGAGCTGCTGGACTGTGCTCCGGAGGAAACCGCCTTCGACGGCAAGGACGTCTTTGTGGACGCCGACCCCTCCCGCAGAAAGACGCTGGCCGAAATTGCGGCGGCGTCCCAGTTCGGCCACATGGTGCCGCTGGAGATCACCGAGACCCACACCTCGCCCCTCTCGCCCCCGCCCTATATGGTGGGTGCCGCCGAGATCGAGCTGGACAAGGAGACCGGCGAGGTGAAGGTGCTGGAGTTCGACGCCTGCGTGGACTGCGGCACCCCCATCAATCCGAATCTGACCCGGGTGCAGGCGGAGGGCGGCATCCTCCAGGGCATCGGCATGGCACTGACGGAGAACATCCACTACGACGCCAAGGGCTACCCCATGGAAAACTCCTTCTTCCAGTATAAGATCCCCGCCCGGAACGACGTGGGGCACATCCACGTGGAGTTTGAAAACAGCTACGAGCCCAACGGCCCGTTTGGTGCCAAATCCATCGGCGAGGTGGTCATCAACACCCCGCTGCCCGCCATTGCCGACGCCATTTACAACGCCATCGGCACCCGTTTCTATGAGCTGCCCATCACGCCGGAGCAGATCGCCATGGCAGCGGAAAAAGAGTGATGCTGCGCGAAACAGATCTCCCGTTTTTGGCAGAAGAGGGCCACGTCGTCTCCCTTGTGGGGGGCGGCGGCAAGACCACGCTGCTCTACGCCATGGCCCGGCATTGCGCGGCCAAGGGCTGGAAGGTGCTGGTGTCCACCACCACCCACATCCAGCGCCCGGAGCGCAACTGGGCCCGGACGGAAGCCCGGCGGGAGGCGCTGTGGGCCGCAGGACAGTTTGCGGTGGCCGGGGCCCCGGCAGAAGGGGGCAAGCTGACCCGGCCGCCTGCGCTGCAGGAGTGGATGGCGCAGGCCGACGTGGTCTTTCTGGAAGCGGATGGTGCCAAGCGCCTGCCCTGCAAGGCCCCGGCGGCCCACGAGCCGGTGCTGCTGCCGGAGAGCGACCTGGTGCTGGCTGTGGCCGGGCTTTCGGCGGTGGGCAGGCCTCTGCAGGAGGTCTGCTTCCGGCTGGAAAACGCCTGCGCCCTGCTGGGTGTCGGGCCGGAAATGCCCCTGACGCCTGCGCTGCTGGCAAAGCTGCTGGCAAGCGACGCGGGCGGGCGGAAAAACGTCGGCGCGCGGCGGTTTGCCGCCGTGCTCAATCAGGCGGATACGCCGGAGCGGCAGGCAGCGGGAAAAACGACGCAGGAAATTTTGCAAACGCAATACGGCGTAACGGCTGTGTTGACACAGTTTACGGAAGAGGAGCGAGCGTAGCGTGGCAGAAACGACGGAAGGAAAGATCGTGTTTTGCACGGGAGGCGGCTGCACGGCCAAGCTGGGTGCCGGGGTGCTGAGCCGCATTTTGGAAAAGCTGCCCCGGGGCGAAAAAGACCCAAACCTCCTTGTGGGGTACGACAGCCGGGACGACGCGGCCGTTTACCGCCTGACAGACGATTTGGCCCTTGTGCAGACGGTGGATTTTTTTCCGCCCATGGTCGAGGACCCGTACACCTTTGGGCAAATTGCCGCTGCCAACGCCCTGAGCGATGTGTACGCGATGGGCGGCGAGGTGAAGACGGCCCTGAACCTCGTCTGCTTCCCCGAGAGCATGGACCTGAATGTGCTGGGGGAGATCTTGCGCGGCGGCGCGGAAAAAGTGGCCGAGGCTGGAGGTATCCTCGCGGGCGGGCATTCCATTGCCGACACGGGCGTAAAGTATGGCCTTTCCGTCACCGGCCTTGTGGACCCACGCAGGCTCACCGCCAACGATACGGGCTGCCCGGGGGACAAGCTCATCCTGACCAAAGCCCTTGGCGTGGGGCTCATCTGCACCGCCAACCGGGTGGGGGAGGCAAAGCCCGCCGACCTGGCCGGGGCCATCCGCTCCATGACGACGCTGAACAAAACGGCGGCGGAAATTGCCCGCAGGTATGAAGTGCATGCCGCCACGGATGTGACGGGCTTCGGTTTTTTGGGCCATCTCCACGAGATGATGGGCGGTCGGCTTGCCTGCCGCATCGATGCAAAGGCCGTACCCGTCCTGCCCGGGGCATGGGAGGCCGCCGAGGGCTTCCTCTACACGGCGGCGGGCCAGCGCAACCGCAACCACACGGGGCCCTTTGTGCAATTTGAGAAGGTGCCCTTTGCCATGGAGGAAATCCTGTTCGACCCCCAGACTTCGGGCGGGCTGCTGCTGGCTGCGGCCCCGCAGGACGCCGCTGCGCTGGAAGCGGAGCTGCAGGCCGCAGTCCTGCCCGCCGCCATCGTGGGGGAAATTTGCAAAAAAGACGAGAATATGACTGAAATTGCCGTGATATACTAAGGAGAAAACACTATGCTGAACGTGGATGCAAGAGGAGATGCCTGCCCGCTGCCCGTGGTCAAGGCCAAAAGAGCCATTGCTGAGCTGAACGGTGCAGGCGAGGTGGAGGTGCTGGTGGACAATGAGATCGTCGTCCAGAACCTGACCAAGATGGCCCAGCAAAAGGGCTATACTTACAGCGCCGAGAAGCGGGCCGAGCGGGAGTACCGCGTGCTGTTCACCGTGGGCGAACCGGCTCCTGAAACGCCCGCCGCGCCCGAGGCCTGCACCCCGGACGCCCGCACCGATGCGGTGGTGGTCATCGCATCCGACAAAATGGGGGAGGGGGCCGAGGAGCTGGGCAAGACCCTGCTCAAGGCCTTCATCTTTTCGCTGACCCAGCAGGAGAAGCTGCCCCGGACGATGCTGTTTTACAACGGCGGTGCAGCCCTTACCTGCGAAGGCTCGCCCATGCTGGAGGACCTGCGGGCGCTGGAGGCGGAGGGCGTGGAGATCCTGACCTGCGGCACCTGCCTGAACTTCTACGGCCTCACCGAGCGGCTGGCCGTGGGCGGTGTGACGAATATGTATGTCATCGCAGAAAAACTGCTGCACGCCGGGAATGTGGTCAAGCCGTGATCTACCTGGATAACGCCGCCACCACCCTGCAAAAACCGCCGGAAGTGGGGCAGGCGATGCTGGCGGCCCTTCAAACGGCGGGCAACCCCGGCCGCGGGGCCCATGAGCCCACCCTCCACGCGGCCCGGCTGGTGTATGGGGCCCGGGAAGCTCTGGCAGAGCTCTTTCATGCCGAAAGCCCGGCCTGCATCGCTTTTGCAGCCAACGCGACCCAGGCACTCAATACGGCGCTCTGCGGCCTGCTGGCCCCGGGCGACCATGTTTTGACGACGGTCTGCGAGCACAACTCCGTTCTGCGGCCCCTCTACCGCCTCCGTGGGCAGGGGGTGCAGGTGGATTTTGTGGGCGTGGACGCGCAGGGAAAGTTGCGCTGCGAGCAGTTTGCGCAGCGGCTCCGCCCCAACACCAAAGCCATCGTGGTGACCCATGCTTCCAACGTCACGGGCTGTGTGACGGACCTTGTGCGGGTGAGCGCCTTTGCCAAAGCCCATGGACTTTTGATGATCGTGGATGCGGCCCAGACAGCGGGTGCCCGGCCCATCGATGTGCAGGAGCTGGGGCTTGATGTGCTTTGCTTTACCGGCCACAAGGCGCTGCTGGGGCCGCAGGGCACGGGCGGGCTTTACGTCCGGCCCGGGCTGCAGATGGCCCCGCTGGTGGTGGGCGGCAGCGGGGTGCACAGCTTTGCCGAAGCCCACCCTTCCGAAATGCCCACTGCGCTGGAAGCCGGGACCCTCAACGTGCCGGGTCTGGCCGGGCTGGAAGCGGGGGTGCGCTGGATTCTGGCACAGGGCGTGGAAGCGCTCTGCGCCAAAGAAACCGCTCTGGCACGGTTGTTTTATGAGAATATCCAGGGGATTCCCGGCGTCGTCGTTTACGGCGGCTGCCCGGCGGGGCTTCATGTGCCCATCGTCTCGCTGAACCTGGCGGGGGAGGACTCTGCCCGGGTGGCGGACGCGCTGTGGGAAGACTACGGCATCTGCGTGCGGGCCGGAGCCCACTGCGCCCCCCTCATGCACAAGGCACTGGGCACTGTGGAGCAGGGGGCGGTGCGGTTCAGCTTTTCCCATCAGAACACTGCGCAGGAAGCTCTCGTCGCTGCCGCCGCCCTGCGGGCGCTGGCTGAGGAGGGGTGAAGCATGCGTGCAAAACGACCCTACATCGTGCTGTCCTTCGGCTCCACCGTGGCCGCCATGGCCTGGGAAAAGCGCTGCGCGGAGAAAACCATCCCCGGGCGGCTCATCCCGCTGCCGCGGGAGCTTTCGGCCGGGTGCGGCCTTGCGTGGCGGATGCTGCCGGAGGAGTGGGCCCAGTGGGAAAACCAACTGGACCGCGCCGCCTTTGATGCGGTGGCCGAAGTGATGCAATAATGCTGCAAGGAGTAATAAATGCAGATCCGTGATTTTTTGGATGCGCTCCAAGTGGAGGGCTTGCAGGACTACCTGCTGGCTACCGTTTTGGAGGGCGAGCAGCAGGGCGCGGCCCTGCTGCTGCGGGGCGGTGTGCCCGTGTTTGGGGGCAGCAGCCTGCTGGCGGCCCATCTCCCGGCCCTGCAGGCCTGCACGCCGCCCACCGACAGAACCCCCGTGGCCGTGCAGGCCTGCAGGGCCGGGAGATGGGCCGCCAGCAGGCTGCTGCCCCCAAACACGGGCACACCGCCCCGCAGCAGCAGGGCCGCGC
>RKCM01000132.1 GCA_014858325.1 Oscillospiraceae bacterium
TGTGGTGCAATGTCCACACCAAGGCCCTGCCCGTGCAACAGTTCTTCAAGGCCCGGGGCTACCGCAGCCTTGGCCCTGCCGAAAACGACGTGGTGGACGGCATCGACCGCAGCGAGCTGACTTTTGAGCGGATGCTGTAAAAAAGCCATTGCTTTTTCCCCGCGTTTGTACTACACTAGAGTAGTGTATTGAAGTGCCCTCTTCCGGGCCGCACCAGAACGATTTCAGGGGAGGAACCATGTATGGCGAAAGATCATCCCACCGGAGAATCCGGCCTGTATTCGGCATTGCTTGAGCTGAAAACGCCGGAGGAGTGCTACCGCTTTTTGCAGGACGTGTGCAGCTATGCGGAACTGAGCGCCATGGAGCAGCGATACAACATCGCCGAAAAGCTGGTAAGCAAAGAGAGCTACACCAGCATCATGGGCAACATCGGCGCGTCCAGCGCCATCATCAGCCGGGTAAGCCGGGTGCTGAGCCGGGACGACAGCGTCCTGCGCCGCCTGCTTGAAGAAAAAGCGCCCGAAACATCCGACGAAACCTGATGCCCGATCTCTCAACCTCTCAGCCGCCTTCGGCGGCAGTTCTCCCCTGCGGAGAGCTGCCGCACAAAGCGAGGCGGAGAGGTTTTTTGCATAGGAGGTATTTTTTATGAGCAAAGCAGTTGTCTTTTTTGCCGATGGCTCCGAGGAGTGCGAGGCCCTTCTGGTGGTAGATCTTCTCCGCCGGGCCAAAGTCGAAGTCACCGTGGCTTCCGCCATGGGCCGCAAGGAGCTGGTGACCAGCCACGGCATCCACCTCACCGCCGACGCCCTGGCGGAGGACGTGGATTACTCCGATGTGGATCTGGTCGTCCTGCCCGGCGGCATCCCCGGCACCCCCAACCTTGCCGAGAACAAGACCGTCACCGACACCTGCGTCGCCTTCGCCCACGCGGGCAAGAAGCTGGCTGCCATCTGTGCCGCCCCCAGCATTCTGGGTGCGCTGGGCCTGCTGAAGGGCCGCGAGGCCACCGCCCACGCCGCTTTCCAGGACAAGCTGGGCGGCGCCGACGTGCTGGACGAGGAAGTGGTCGTGGACGGCAACATCACCACCAGCTACGGTCTCGGCGGCGCCATCCCCTTCGCCCTGGAGCTGGTGCGCCAGCTGGCCGGGGAAGAAGAAGCCGACCGCATCCAGAACGCCATTGCCTATCGGCACTGAGCCTTTAAGTTTTACTTGACAAAACGTGCGTTTCTGCATAAAATAAAGGTAGAAACAAACAACTTGAGTGTTTGTGCGAGGCTGTGAAGCGCAGTGCTGGTCAAGCAGTGACTGCGTGGAGCCTCTCTCAGGGGGTTGCACAGATTCCACAACTTGACTGAGGCGGTCTTACCGCTGAACCAAAATGTGCTGCGGGAGTTCTTTGGAGCTTCCGCATTTTTATTATGGAAACAACAGGATGTGAAACGATGGATGCCTTGCAGCAGTGCGCTCAAAATTATGCCCGGCTCTGCGGTTATGCCTACGACTGCACCGTTGCACGCAAGGGGCACGCGCTTTTGCTGCGGTTCCTCTTTTCGCCCTATGAGTTCCGCCACCTGTCCGGGCTGCATCATCTGGAGCATCCCCGGCTGGAAGCAAACTCTGAACGTATCCTGAAAGACGTTCTCGCCGGAAGGATCACGCTGGCAACCTTGCAGGAAGCCGCCAATTGGGCCGAGCAGCGCACCGCCGTTCTCAGCCGTCTGGAAGCGCTTTCCCAGCTGGAACAGATGCTCGACGCGTTTTCGCTCATCTTCGGCTTTTCGCCGGAGAAGCTTCTGAGTGCATCGCCGCCCATCCGTACGCAAATCGTCGCCGACTACCTCATCAAATTCCAGCTGCCCAATGGGACAACGTTTTTCTTCTCTGTCCAATATCAGGACGCCTACCGCGGCTGCTCTCTCTTCGTCAACGATGTCCGCGATTACAGCGCCCGCCAGACCAAGTTCACCCTGTTGGAAAAGAAAAAGATTCATCGTGAGACCGGGGCGGAAACGCTGCTCTATCGGCGCGAGACGTATCACCCGGAGTAAGGAGGATTTTTCATGCGCTTCATCACCTGCCGCCTGCCCGACGGCCTGGAAGACCCGGCCATCCTCTCTGCGGATGGCACGCAGGTCTGGCCGCTGAGCTGGCTGGGCCTTTCCTACGAGACCCTTTCCGACGCCATCCCCTTTCTGACGCCTCAGGTGCGGGCGGGGCTGCAGCTGGCCATTGCAGGCATCCCGGCCCTGCCCATGGAGGCCGTGCAGCTCCAAAGCCCCATCCCCGCCCCGGCGCAGGATGTCATCTGCCTTGGCATCAACTACATGGCTCACTCGGACGAGGCGGAGAAATACTCCGCCGACGCCTTTGCCACCCAGCATCAGGACGCCATCTACTTTTCCAAGCGGGTGACCCGGGCCGTGGCCGACGGCGAGCCCATCCAGGCCCACACCGATCTGGTGAAAAAGCTGGATTACGAGTGCGAGCTCTGCGTGGTGCTGGGCAAGGACGCGAGGGACGTGCCCGCCGGGCAGACCAGCGACTACGTTTTCGGCTACACCATCCTCAACGATGTCTCCGCCCGGGACGTGCAGACGGCCCACAAGCAGTGGTATTTCGGCAAGAGCCTGGACGGCTTTACCCCCATGGGCCCCTGCATCGTGACGGCGGACGAATTTGCCGATTACCCGCCCAAACTCGGCATCCGCAGCTTTGTCAACGGCGAAAAGCGGCAGGACTCCAACACCGGCCTGCAGATTTTTGATATCGACCACGTCCTCCATGAGCTTTCGCAGGGCATGACCCTGAAGGCGGGCACCCTCATTGCCACCGGCACCCCGGCAGGCGTGGGGATGGGCATGGACCCGCCGCAGTTCCTTGTGCCGGGCGATGTCGTGAAATGCGAGATCGATGGCATCGGCACCCTGACGAATCCCGTTCAAGCCTGAACAAAAAAGAAGACCTGCCGCGGCAGGTCTTCTTTTTTGCTTCAGAGCGCGTGCACCCTCAATTCATGGGGGTATCGGTTCAGTACCTCGCAGCCCTCCTCGGTGACGAGGACGAGGTCCTCGATGCGGACGCCGAACTTGCCGGGCAGATAGATGCCCGGCTCGATGGAAAAGCACATCCCCGGGGTGACGACGTTCTCATTGACGGCGGACACATCCCCGGCCTCGTGGTCCTGCAGGCCGATGAAGTGGCCCAGCCGGTGGTAGAAGTAGGGGCCGTAGCCCCCGGCGGTGATGACATCCCGGGCGGCGGCGTCGATGTCACACAGGCGGACGCCGGGCTTGACCAGCGCTTCCGCCGCCGCCTGGGCCTGCCGCACCAGCTCATACACCCGGCGCTCCTCCTCGGTGGGCTCGGCGGTGAAGAAGGTGCGGGTCATATCGGAGCAGTAATCGTGGTACACGCCGCCCACGTCGATGAGGACGCACTGGCCCGCCGTCAGGGGCGTGTCGTCGTTGTCGTGGTGGGGGTCGGCGGCGTGAGGGCCAAAGCCGCAGATGGGGGCAAAGCTGACGTCGGAGCAGCCGTGGGCGGCATAAATGCCCCGGATGGCGTCGGCCATCTCCTTCTCGGTGATGCCGGGGCGGATGAGGGCCTCAAACTCGGCCATGCAGTCGTCGTTGACCTTGGAGGAAGCCCGCATGGCCTCCTGCTCGGCAGCGTCCTTCACAGCGCGGGCGTCGTCGCAGGCATCGGATGCGTTGCGGTACTCCGGCGCGGCGTGCAGCTCCATCAGGCGGATGAGGAAGCGGGCAGGCCAATCCTTATCGATGCCCAGCGGCTTCTCCTTTTCTACAAAGGGGAGAAGCCGGGCCGGAGCGTCCTCTCCGTCGTGGAGGATCTCCAGGGGCAGCCCTGCCTCCGGCCGGCCGAACAACGCATTGACGAAGAAGCGGTGGGCTCCATCGGCCCGCAGCAGCAGTGCCAGCATCCGCTCGCCGGGCTGGATGCGCACCCCCGTCAGATAAAAAATGGTGGTGGGGTCGGAGACGATCATCTGCTCCAATCCCTGTGCTTGGAGGTTTTCGAGTACCCGCGCAATGCGGGCGGCATAGAGTTCCTTCATGGTTTCGTTATCCTTTCTGTAATTTTTGTATCGCATTTTTTGTTTTGTTGATAAAATCGATGCAAAGCCACAGTTGTTCATAAACAATTCATAATAAATTCATTTCTCGTTCATGCAACTTCGGTATAAGTAAGGCAACGTTGGCGCACACCGCGCCAGAGCCCTCTTCAGTATAGCACGGTAAAACCAAAATTTGAACTCCCTGCACCGCACCTCTGGTAATGCGGGCCGCAATCTGTTATACTGGACAAAAAGCCCCAGGAAAGGAATTGGAACGCTATGAAAATTGGTTTTTGGGAACTCGTCGTCATCGTGGTGGTGGCGTTCGTCTTCATCGGCCCGGACCAGCTGCCCGTCTACGCCAAAAAGCTGGGCAAGATGCTCCGGGAGCTGAAAAAGTACACCGGCGCTGCCTCCGAGGAGATCCAGAAGAACGTCGTGGAGCCTCTGAACGAGATCCAGGCCCCTATCAAGGAGGCGGTTGCCCCCCTGACCGACATCAAAAAGGACATCGACAACAGCGTCAAGGACGTGACCAAGAGCTTCACCGGCATTGGCAAGACCAGCAAGGAGGAAGCCGCCAAGGCTGCCGAGCAGCCGGAGGAAGTGGCAGAGCTGGAGGATGTGGAGGAGCTGGACACCACCGCCCCCGCCGAGGCCCCTGCCGCCGAAAAGCCCGAAGCCCCTGCTGCGGAGCCCGCCGCTGAGCCTGTAAAGGCTGAGGCCGAGAAGAAGCCCGCCGAGGCCCCCGCTGCCGAAGCCGCTCCCGCCGCCGAAGAGGCCAAGGAGGCCGCCCCCGCCGAGGAAGCCAAGGTCTGAGCCTTGCTCCCTCCCCCACATCGCTGCATCCGCGCCTGCGGTTGCCGTAATACATTGTATTTCAGCCCGCCACAAGGCGCGGCAAGAGTAAAAAGGAGATTTTTATTATGCGTATTGGTACCAACGAGCTGCTTATCATCCTGGTCGTCGCTCTGCTGATCTTTGGACCCAAGAACCTGCCGAAGCTGGGCAAGATGTTCGGCAAGACCATGAACAACTTCAAGAAGGGCATGGAAGAGAGCGACGCTGAGGAGAACACTGACAAGGCTGAGACCAAGACTGAGAAGAAGGACGACGAGGAGTAATCTGTGGCTACAAACGTAAAGCGCAAAAAGAAAGCCGAAGTCATGGCAGATGACGGCAGCATGACGCTGACCGGCCACCTGAAGGAGCTGCGGAACAGGCTGATCGTATGCGCGGTGGTGTTTGTGGTATCGGTGGTCATCACCCTGATGTATGCCGACCGCCTCATCGACGTTTTGACCGCGATGGGCCAGGGCTACTACACCTTCGTCTCCATCGCCCCGCAGGAAAAGCTGATGCAGTACTTCCGGGTGTCGCTGCTGGCGGCCTTCGTCGTCACGGTGCCGGTGGCGCTGTATCAGGTCTACGCCTTCGCAAAGCCCGGCCTGAAAAAAAGCGAGACCTTCTTCCTGAAGCTGGTCATCCTGCTGGGCCTGGCCCTGTTCTGCGTCGGCGTGGCCTTCGCCTACAAGCTCATGATGCCCTTCATGCTCCGTTTCCTGAGCACCGGCATCGAGGGTGCCGAGTACATCCAGACCACCACCAGCATCGAGAGCTACGTCAACCTCTGCCTGACCATGTTCATGATCTTTGGCTGTGTGTTTGAGATGCCCCTGGTCACCATCATCCTGTCCAAGATGGGCATCATCTACCCCGAGCTGCTGAAGAAAGCCCGCGGCGTTGCCATCGTCTGCATCTTCTTCATCGCCGCCGTGGTCACCCCGCCGGACATCGTGTCCCAGTGCATGGTGGCCGGCCCCATGGTGCTGCTGTACTTCGTCAGCATCCTCCTGAGCGGCCTGTTCTACAAGCCGAAGTCGGACGAGGACGACGAGGACGCGGACGAAGAGGACGAAGAATAAGCATAGGCTTTTCAGACCTTCCCGTAGGGGAGGGTCTTTTTTTACGCACCGATCTATGTTATAATGTTGTCAATAATACGGCGGTGCGTCCGCCGCAAAAAAGGGGTAAATGAATCATGAAAGAATACGCATTCGGCATCGACCTCGGCGGCACCACCGCGAAGATCGGCCTCTTCACCACCTCCGGCGCGCTGCTGGAAAAATGGGAAGTGCCCACCGACACCTCCAACGCAGGCGAGCACATCCTGGAAAACCTCGCCGCTGCCATTCTGGGCAAGATGAAGGAGCAGAGCATCGACCCCGAGCAGGTGGAGGGCGTGGGCATCGGCGTGCCCGGCCCGGTACAGAACGCCAGCGTCGTGCCCATCGTCTGCGCCAACCTCGGCGGCTGGGGCGAGCAGAACGTCTCCGCCCGCCTTTCCGGCCTGCTGGACGGCCTGAAGGTGCTGGTGGGCAACGACGCCAACGTGGCCGCTCTGGGTGAGATCTGGATGGGCGCCGCCAAGGGCTGCAGCAGCGCCGTCATGGTCACGCTGGGCACCGGCGTGGGCGGCGGCGTCATCGTCAACAACCACGTCATCGACGGCACCCACGGCGCAGGCGGCGAGATCGGCCACCTCACGGTCAACCGCCACGAGACCGCCGTCTGCGGCTGCGGTAAGAAAGGATGCCTGGAGCAGTATTCCAGCGCCACGGGCGTGGTCCGCTGCATGAAGAAGCTGCTGGACGAGAACCCGGACACCCCCTGTGTGCTGCGCGGCACCGATTTTGTGGCCAAGGACGTCTTTGACGCTGCCCGCAGCGGCGATGCCCTCGCGGCCCGCGAAGTGGACGAGATGGCCGATACCCTCGGCATGGCGCTGGCCAGCATCGCCGCCACCGTGGACCCCGAAGCCTTCCTGGTGGGCGGCGGCGTCTCCCGGGCCGGTGAGGTGCTCTTTGTCCCGCTGACCAAGCACTTTAAGGAGTACGCCTTCCGCTCCTGCCGCGAGACCCCCATCAAGCAGGCCAGCCTTGGCAACGACGCCGGCATCTACGGTGCCGTGCGGCTCATCGTGGGAGCATAAAACCTGATATTTCATGGCCCCATACCTGCACTCTGAATGTGTGGGTATGGGGCTTTTTCTATTTTTGAAATATAAAATACAAGACAAAAAGTAAATTATACTTGACATAATGTCTGGTGAGTGCTATTCTGTATCCCGAGGGGATGAGCTTACCCTCACAGGAAATAGACGAGGTGACAGGATGCCGAAGAATCTGAAATTGAAAGCTGCCCGCGCGGAAAAAGATATGACGCAGGGGGCATTGGCAGAAGCGGCTGGGGTTTCGCGCCAGACCATCAACGCGATCGAAAAGGGCGAGTACAACCCCACCATCAATCTCTGCCGCAGCATCTGCAAAATTCTGGGAAAAACACTGGATGAATTGTTCTGGGAGGAATGAGAAATGAAATTTTCACTGTACAGCAAGAAAAATGTTTTGGATGAGATGCAGGAGCAGACCATGTCCAAAATTGAGAGGCGTGGCTTCTGGCTGATGTGGGGCGGTCTGCTGGCCGCAATGGTGATTCAGCAGCTGACGGGCAATGCAGAGAAAGCGACCGGAGAAGGGGTCGTTTTTATGGCCGGATGTGTTTACACCGTTGCAGAGTGCGTTCGGAATGGCCTGTGGGACCGCCATCTTTCTTCCAGTATGGGTGCCAATGCGGTTTATTCTCTGCTG
>RKCM01000056.1 GCA_014858325.1 Oscillospiraceae bacterium
CACCAGCGGCCACCGCTTCGGTCTCTGCATCCGCTTCCACCCAAGCCACGCCGTTTTCAACGGTCACAACGTAGGTATCCACCGGGACTTCTTCCCACTTGGCATAAAGGGTCATATCATCGATAACAGGCTTGCTAAAATCGTATTTTTGGGTCAGCGCTTTATCCGTGTACCAGCCAGCAAAAACATAGCCGTCTTTGGTGGGGGCAGTAGGTTCGGCCACAGGAGTGTTGTATTCTACTTTTTGTGCTGCTACAGCACTGCCGTCATTAGAGTCAAACGTAACCGTCAGTTTTACGGGTTTGATTATATCGGCATTCACACCTGCATTCTTCAGCACCTGCTTCACATTCTCGTCGCAGGAAATAGTTTCCAGTGCAGAGCAGTTCTCAAACGCATTTATCGCAATTGTTTCCAGCTTGCTTCCCGGTGCAAAGGTCACGCTCTCCAGCTGCCCACAATTCCAAAAAGCATACGTTCTAATATTAGTCACACTGGCAGGAATTTCAATACTGGTTATAGGAGTTCCTGCAAAGGCTTTTGTCCTAATATTTTTAAGCTGACTGTCATCAGCAAAGGTAACCGTCTGTAAATTTTTGCACTCATTAAAAGCAAGGATTCCAATATCGGTCACACTGGCAGGAATTTTAATACTGGTCAGTTTTGTTCCTTCAAAAGCAAAGTTTCCAATATCGGTCACACTGGCAGGAATTTTAATACTGGTCAGTCCTGCGCCTTGAAAAGCAGACCCTCCAATTTTTGTTACCGTTTCTGGAATCTCGATATTTTTCAAGTTATTGCAATAACCAAAAACGCTGTTTCCAATCCCTGTCACCCCCTCATTGATTACCACTTGTGCAACTTGTTCTTCCGCCCATGGCGCTGTACTCCTACGGGTAGAAGGGTTATTTGTATAATCTTTCATTGCACCCGTGCCGGAGATGGTCAGGGTGCCGTCGGAGTCCAGTGTCCAAGTGACATTGTTTCCGTCACCTTCTGCGCCGCAGGTGCCATGGTCAACAATATTATCCTCCGCAAACGCGGCGGTGGGCAGCAGGGCCAGCAGCATGGCCAGCGCGAGAAGGGCGCTCAACAGACGGATTTTTCGTGTTTTCATGTGATAGACCTCGCTTTCCAAATATACCTTTTTTTTTTTGCCAAATGTTCTTGTCTACAGTATACCGCATTGGCGAGGGGCTCCGCAAGTGTCCATTTGGACACTTTTTGTACAGAAAGCAGTAAAAAAACGTCCCATCGCACTTTGAAGCCGCCGTGCAAAATGGGACGCCGATCAAAAAGCCTCCCGTTGGGGAGGCGGTGAGTTTTAGGTGTGGTTGAAGCCCTTGCCGAACACTTCCGTGGTGCTCAGCATGGAGATGAAGGCGTTGAGGTGCTCCTTGTGGATGAAGGATTGCAGCTGGCCCGCCTCCCGGTGGGTGAGGGTGGTGTAGATCATGTAGTGGGGCTTGTTGGTGTAAGCGCCGAAGCAGGGGGTGTAGGTGGCGCCGCGCACCAGCTTTTTCATGACGAAATCGCAGATGGGGTCCTTGTCGTCGCAGATGATGAGGATGGCCTTGCACATCTTCATCTGCTCCAGCACCGCGTCGATCACCAGCGATTTCACGGTGAGGCCCACGAAGGAATACAGGGCGGTGTACAGGTCGAAGACGAAGCAGGCCGCCAGCACCATGACCAGATCGGTGATGAAGAGGGCCGCGCCGGTGTTGCGCATGTGGGTGTATTTTTTCAGGATGAGGGCGATGATGTCGGTGCCGCCCGAGGATGCGCCCACGTTGAACAGCAGCGCCGCCGCAATGGCGGGCAGGGCGATGGCAAACACCAGGTCCAGCATGGGCTGGTCGGACAGAGGGCCGCTGAGGGGCACGTATTTTTCAAACAGGGCCAGCTCCACGTTCATGACGATGGTGGCCCAGCCGGTGGTGATGGCAAATTTTTTGCCCAGAAAGATCCAGCCGAAAACGAGCAGGATGAAGTTTGCCCAGGACGAGAAGGCCGACGCCGAAAGGGGCGTGAGCTTTGCCACCAGCGCTGCCACGCCGGTGACGCCGCCAAAGACGAAGTTGTTGGGGAATTTGAAGAAATATACGCCGATGGTGGTGATGCTGATGCTGAGGGTGATGAGAGTGTACTGGCTGACGAGGTCCAGGATCTTCTCCCGCTTGCTCTGTTCCATACCGATTTTACCGTTTTCCTTTCCGCGCCCCTTTGCCGGGGCGTGTCCTCCTGTTGTACCGCAAACGCGGCCGGCACACGCCCCGGGGAGCACGGCCCATTCCACAAGGCAGAGCTCCCCCCTTTGGTGCGCGGCCCCATTGCCGCCTTGGCTATTTTAGCACGCGGCCCGCCGGGAAGCAACCGGAAAAGCTTTTTTTCTGTAAACCGAAACTTTTTGCACGAAAAACACCCGCTCCGTTTTATACAGAGCAGGTGTTTGCGTCCGAAAGTTTGTTTTCTTTACCGGGTGTTTACAGCGTTTTGCCGGTGAGCAGGGTGTAGGCTTCCTCGTACTTGGCAATGGTCTTGTCGATGACGTCCTGCGGCAGGTTGAAATCGCTGTCGGGGTTGGCCTTGAGCCAGTTGCGGACAAACTGCTTATCGAAGGAGGGCTGGCCGTGGCCTGCCTCGTAGCCCTCCAGCGGCCAGAAGCGGCTGGAATCGGGGGTCAGCATCTCGTCGCCCAGCACCACGTTGCCTTCCTCGTCCAGACCAAACTCAAACTTGGTGTCGGCGATGATGATGCCGCGGCTCAGCGCGTACGCGGCGCACTTTTTATACAGGGCGATGGTGTTGTCCCGCAGGGCGGCGGCGTACTGCTCGCCCTTGCCGGGGTACAGCTTCTCCAGCACGGTGATGCTCTGCTCGTAGGAGATGTTCTCATCGTGGTCGCCCAGCTCGGCCTTGGTGGAGGGGGTGTAGATGGGCTCGGGCAGCTTCTCGGATTCCTTCAGGCCCGCAGGCAGCCGGATGCCGCAGACGGTGCCGTTCTCCTGGTAGCTGGCCCAGCCGCTGCCGGTGATGTAGCCGCGCACGATGCACTCCACGGGCAGCATGGTCAGCTTGCGGCACTGGGTGCAGCGGCCCTCAAACTCCGGCTGGTGGAAAAACTCCGGCATCTTGGCATTGTCCACGGTGATGAGGTGGTTGGGCACCACATCCTGGGTGTAATCGAACCAGAACTTGCTCATCTGGGTCAGCACCTTGCCCTTGCCCACGATCTTATTTTTCAGGATGTAATCGAACGCAGAGATGCGGTCCGTGGCGTACATGATGAGGCTGTCGCCATTGTCGTAAATTTCGCGGACTTTGCCTTCCTTGATGGGCTTGAACTCTGTCATAACAAACACTCCTATTTCTTGTGTTAGAACCCTCTCCGTCATTGCTTCGCAATGCCACCTCCCCCGAGGGGGGAGGTCATTCTGCCGCTTCGGACAGGTTTTGCAAACGCTAAACCCAAAAGCCGCCATGAGCTCCCCCTTTGGGGGAGCTGTCGAGCGAATGCGAGACTGAGAGGGTCATTTCAGCTTCCACCAATATCTTATCACATCCCCTGTCCGTTGGGAAGAAACAGAATCCAAGGAAAATGGGGTGGATTTTCAAATTTCTTCGTGGAAACTGCCAAAAAAGCGGTAAAATTTTCGTCGATTTGACGATAAAAGTCGTACTTTACGGCAGATTTCATTTTTTGTCAATTGACTCTTTTTGTGAAAACCGTTATTCTTGATGTGTTTCTTTTCATGATATGGTACATCCAAGCAGAGGGGTATTTTTTATGCGTCCGATCATCATTGCGCACCGCGGTGCGTCCAACCTGGCACCCGAAAACACGCTGGCGGCCTTTCGTCTGGCCAAGCGTCTCGGGGCCGACGGCATCGAGTGCGACGTACAGCTCACCAAGGACCACCAGCTGGTCATCGCCCACGACTATTTCACCGACGATCACACCGGCGTGAAGGGCGACATCTACGATATGACACTGGCCGAGCTGCGGCAGCTGGATTTCGGCAAGTGGAAAAGCCCCGAGTATGAGGGCGAAAAGATCCCCACCCTGGACGAGGTGCTGGAGGTGGGCCGGGATATGAAGATGCTGCACATCGAGCTCAAGCCCTACCTGGACCGGGACGCCGATTTCCCCGAGCGGGTGGTGGAAGCCGTCTGCAACGCCCACATGGAGGACAAGGTTGTGCTCACCTCCTTCCAGTATGGCCTGCTGGGCCGCATCAAGGAGATCCGGCCCGAGATCAAAACGGCGGCCCTGTTTTTGAACACCGAGTCCTCCCTCTGCCCGCCCACCGTGCTGTGGGAGGATCTGGGCCTGCGCGAGGACGACCCGCTGGTGCAGCAGCTCTCCGGCCCCCAGGGCATTGAGACTGCCGCCGCCATCGTGGAGGACCCCGGCACGCTGGAGGAGGAGAACGGAATGCTGGTCCGCTACCTCAACGACCGGCTCACCGCCCTCTTCTCCAACTACCCGGGCAAAAACCTGCTGGAGATCCTGCAGCAGTACTATTACCAGACCGATATGCTGCGGTACGTTTCCCAGTTCGATTTCCCGCTGGACTACGTCGGCCCGGAGTACCACGTCTGCTTCCGCGACACCACCCTCCTCCAGCGGGCCGTGGAGATGGGCTATCATGTAGCCCCCTGGCCCGTGGGCGGCGACGAGAGCCGCCGCGACCTGCGCAGCGTGCTGCTGCAGAACCCGGAGATCCTCGTCACCAACAAACCCGAGATCGCACTGGCGATCCTGGAGGGGCAGAAATTGCAATAAGTGGAAGAACCCTCTCCGTCTCGCATTCGCTCGACAGCTCTCCCAAAGGGAGAGCTTTTTTGCTGCGTAACGTTTTTTGTCAAGACCTCCACCTTCGGGGGAGGTGGCATTGCGAAGCAATGACGGAGAGGGTTTGCTGCGCAGACGCTTGACTTTTTTGGGGATGTGCCTATAATAGTCCTGTATCGAACAGTTTCAAACGAAACAGTTGAAAGGCGAAACAAATCATGCAGGACAGGAACAAACGCATTTTGGACGATTGCTGCACCCGCGTCACGCCCCCCTGGGAGCCGCCGCAGGTGATCCCGGCGCAGATCCGCCGGGTAAGCAACCTCATCTTCCGCAAGATCAATCAATTTTCTCGCGCCAACGGGGTGGAGCAGGGCACGCCCATGCACGGGTGGATCGTGGAGTATCTCTATGCCCACCGGGACGCCCCGGTCTTCCAGCGGGACATCGAGCGGGATTTTTCCATCACCCGCTCCACCGTGACCAATATTTTGCAGCTGATGGAGCGCAAGGGCTACATCGAGCGCCAGAGCGTGCCCCAGGACGCCCGGCTGAAGATGCTGGTGCTGACGGAAAAGGGCCGGGGGTTCCACGAGAAGACCATGCTCTCCCTCCACCAGACCGACGAGTTTGTGGCGGGCCTGCTGACAGAGGAAGAGAACGCCGAGCTGCTGCGGCTGCTGAACAAGCTGAAAGAGGGGCTTCAATAAACCCGCCCTCTCAGGCGCTTACGCGCCAGCTCCCCCAAAGGGGGAGCCGGGAACTTGTTACCAAATATGAACTTTTTCCGAAAATTGGGGAAAGCGCATTGACAATTAAAATGTTTTGTATAGAATTGTTCCGTACCAAACAATCAGAATGAAACCAAAGGAGGGTTTGACCCGATGATCAAAAAGTTAGTGTCGCACCTGGGCGAGTACAAACGCGCCGCGGTGCTGACGCCGCTGCTTGCCGCACTGGAAGCCGTCATGGACATCCTGCTGCCCACCATCATGGCCTTTATCATCGACCGGGGCATTGCGCAGGGCGACATGAACGCCATCCTCAAATACGGTGCGCTGACGTTTCTGGTGGCCGTGGCTGCGCTGGCACTGGGCGTGCTGGCCGGCAAATACGCCGCCGACGCCTCCACCGGCTTTGCCGGCAACCTGCGCGACGCCATGTACGAGAACATCCAGCACTATTCCTTTTCCAACATTGATAAGTATTCCACGGCGGGCCTTGTCACCCGCATGACCACCGATGTGACCAATGTGCAGAACGCCTTCCAGATGATCGAGCGGATGTGCGTGCGCGCCCCGGTCCATCTGGTGTTCGCCCTCATGATGGCCGTCGTCATCGGCGGCCCGCTGGCCCTCATCTTTGTGGTGGCCATCGCCTTTTTGCTGGCCGTGCTGCTCAGCATCATGGTCCCCACCTTCAAAATTTTTGACCGCGTGTTCAAGAACTACGACGCCCTGAACGCCTCGGTGCAGGAGAACGTCTCCGCCATCCGCGTCGTCAAGAGCTTCGTGCGCGAGGGTTTTGAGAACGAGAAGTACACCACCGCCTGCCAGAATCTGTACGACCAGTTCGTCAACGCCGAGAGCCGCCTGAGCTTCAACAACCCCGTCATGCTCATTGCCATCTATGGCTGCAACATCGCCCTGAGCTGGTTCGGCTCCAAGTACATCCTCCACGGTGCCCTCACCACCGGCCAGCTGAACGCCCTGTTCGGCTACATCATGAACATCCTCATGGCCCTGATGATGCTGAGCATGGCCTTCGTCATGATCTCCATGTCCGCCGCCTCTGCCAAGCGTATCGTGGAGGTGCTGGACGAGACCACCGACCTGCCCGCCCCCAAGAGCCCGGTGCAGCAGGTCCGGGACGGCTCCATCGAGTTCGACCACGTTTCCTTCCAGTACAAGCACGGCTCCGGCCAGCCGGTGCTGAGCGATATCACCTTCGCCATCCGGCCCGGCGAAACGCTGGGCATCATCGGCGGCACCGGCAGCGCAAAATCCAGCCTGGTGCAGCTGATTCCCCGCCTGTACGACGCCGAGACCGGCACCGTGAAGGTGGGCGGCGTGGATGTGCGCGATTATAACCTTGACGTGCTCCGCCGGGAGGTCTCCATGGTGCTGCAGAAGAACGTGCTGTTCTCCGGCACCATCCTCGACAACCTCCGCTGGGGCGATGAGAATGCCAGCGAGGAGGAGTGCATCCGGGTGGCTAAGCTGGCCTGCGCCGATGAGTTCATCGAGCGCTTCCCCGACAAATACAACACCTGGATCGAGCAGGGCGGCTCCAACGTGTCCGGCGGCCAGAAGCAGCGGCTCACCATTGCCCGCGCCCTGCTGCGCAAGCCCAAAGTCCTCATTCTGGACGACTCCACCAGCGCCGTGGATACCGCCACCGACGCCAAGATCCGCAAGGCCTTCCGGGAGGAGATCCCCGGCACCACCAAGATCATCATTGCACAGCGCATCTCCTCGGTGCAGGATGCCGACCGCATCCTGGTGCTGGACAACGGCCGGATCAACGGCCTGGGCACCCACGAGGAGCTGCTGAAGACCAATGCCATTTATCAGGAAGTCTACAACAGCCAGACCCAGGGCGGCGGCGACTTCGACAAGCAGGGAGGTGAGCAGTAATGGCACAAACCAAAGCAAAAGTGGTGCACGGCCCCGGCCCCCGCGGCATGGGCGGCCCGCGCCCCAAGGTGGAAAACCCCGGCAAGCTGCTCCGGCGGATCATGGCAGAAGTGTTCCAGCATTACCTGCCCCACTGCATCCTCGTGCTCTGCTGCATCTTTGCCAGCGCCTTTGCCAATGTGCAGGCCAGCCTGTTTTTGCAGACGCTGGTGGACGATTACATCGTCCCCATGACCCAGCAGGCCGACCCT
>RKCM01000091.1 GCA_014858325.1 Oscillospiraceae bacterium
CCTTTTCCAGCGTATTGCGGGCGAGGCGGCCGTTGCCGGCGGTGCGGGCGTCGGCGGCCTGACAGGCGGCGTAATAGGCGCGGAGCGGCGCATCGCAGGCGGGGGCCAGACGGTAGCCCTTGCCCTTGGCAAGGCTGTGGGTGATAGCCAGCAGCTCGGCGGCGGTGTAATCCGGGAACTCGATCTGGTTGGGAAAGCGGCTGGCAAGGCCGCTGTTGGCGGTGAGGAAGACCTGCATCTCCCGGGTGTAGCCCGCCAGAATGACCACCAGCTCGTCGCGGTGGTCCTCCATCCCCTTCACCAGCGTGTCGATGGCTTCCAGCCCGAAGCTGTCCTGCTCGCCCCGGTAGAGGCTGTAGGCTTCGTCGATGAAGAGGACGCCGCCCAGCGCGCTCTCGATGACGCGGTTGGTGAGGGGGGCGGTGTGGCCGGTGTAGCGGCCCACGAGGTCGCCGCGGCTCACCTCAATGAGCTGGCCGCCCTTGAGCGCCCCGATGGCCTTGAGGTACCCCGCCACCAGCCGGGCAATGGTGGTCTTGCCGGTGCCGGGGTTGCCGGTGAAGATCATGTGCATGGAGAGGGGGGCGGTTTTGAGGCCCGCTGCCGCGCGGCGCTGCTGCACCTGTACGTTGTCGGCCAGACCGAAGACATAATCCTTTACGGGGGCAAGGCCCACCAGGGCATCGATCTCGGCTTTCACAGCGTCCAGCGCGCCGGTGTAGGCGGCGGGCAGCAGGGCAAACAGGGGCTGGGGTGCGTCGTCGTTCAGGCGGAAACTCAGCCCCTCCGGCGCGGCGGTAAGGGCCACGGTGCCGGAAAGGGGTTTGTCCGTCTGCAAGCAGTATTCGCTCAGGGCGCGGAACATCTTCTCACAGCAGGCGGAAAGCCCCGCCGCGCCCTGCCGGGGGGTGCACTGGGCCGCCACATAATCCCGCACGTCCGCCCCCGCTGAGAGGGTAAGGCCCAGCCGGGCGTGCACCTTCTGGGCCAGAGCGTTGAGCTGTCGGGCCGCCAGAGCGGCGAGGTCGGCGCGGGCATAGGGGACCGTGGTGCAGACATCGCCCAGCGCCCCCACAAAGGCTGCGCCAAACTTGTCCGCCAGCGCCTCCCGGCCCTTGGTGGAGAAGAAAACGAGGTACTTGCCGTGGGGGTCCAGGCGGCTCACGGCCCCGGGGGCCAGCGCCGTGCCCGCCTCCACAAGGATGCCCTCCTTGTTGACGAGGTAGCGGCTGGAGAGGGGGGCGCTGCCCTTTACGGCCAGATCGGAGAGGGTCTTCAAAAAGCTGGGGCAGCAGCTCTCGTAATGCTCAAAGACCACGATCTCGCCGGGGGCGCAGAGGGCAGCGTAGAGGTCCTGCAAAAAGAGCTTTTCCGCGCCGGGGTCGGCGTAGAGGGCAAGGTCGAGGGTGGCGATGGCATCGCTTTGCAGCAGGCCCCGGGCCGCCATGCAGCGGGCCGTCTCGGTGAGGGCGAAATGCCGCCCGGTGCCGCTGCCGCCGGAGAGGAGGATGACGTTGCGGGCGGCGGCACCCTCGGTGCCCAGCACAAAGGGGCGGCGCATGGCCCGCACGACGCTTTCCACAAAGGCGTCCTGCCCCAGCACCGTCTGCTTTACTTCCTCGGCCAGCCCCTCAAAGCTGCCCAGATGCTCCGGGCGCGTATCTGCCGTGCCCCGGGCCAACAGGCCGTCGGCCTCCATATCCCGCAGCATCCGGCGGCTGTTTTCCAGCGCATCCCGCGCGGCGGCGTCCTGATCCTGGAGGGCCGCCGTCTGCTGTTTGAGCATCTCGTCCAGCTTTTTCTGCTGGGCCAGCAGGGCGGCGTTGAGGTCGGGCAGGGGGCCGGCCGTTTTTGCCTTCGGCTCCGCATCGGCCGCAGGGTCTGCCGGGGCGGTCGGGCTTGCCTTAAAACGCCCTCCCGGCCCGAAAACGCCGTTCATCAAGCTTTCCCAATCGTCGGTGTATGCCATGGTACTGCCCTCCGTGTGTGTTTTTTTCAGTATATTCCATTTCGGGAGGTTTGGCAAGAAAAGGCTTGAAAAAGCCGGGAAAGATGGGTACACTTATCTTAGAATTTTCTAAAGGATGATACGATGACCTCTCCCGCACAATACAAGGCGCTCTACGAGAGCGCGGCCTTTGCCCGCCAGAACACCTACACCGGCCCCCTCGGGGCAGAGTATGCCCCGGCGGGCACCCATCTGCGGCTGTGGGCCCCCACGGCCCAGAGCGTTTCCGTCAACTTATACCGCCGGGGCGACGGCGGCGTCTGCATCGGCTCCCTCCCGCTGGAAAACCGGGGGCAGGGGGTCTGGTCGGTCTACCTTCCCGGCGACCAGCACGGCCGATATTACACCTTCACCCTCTGTGCCGACGGCGCAGTCTGGGAGACCGCCGACCCCTACGCAAGGGCCGCGGGCGTAAACGGCCGACGCAGCATGATCGCCGATCTTTCCCGCATCGACCCGCCGGGCTGGGCGCAGGACCGGCGCCCGAACATCCCCGCCTCCCACCGCACCGTGTGGGAAGTGGGGGTGCGGGATTTCTCGCAGGACCCGGCCAGCGGCGTCCGCCCGGCCTGGCGGGGGAAGTTCCTCGCCTTTACCCAGCAGGGCACGACGCTGCACGGCGACGGCGTCCACCCCACCTGTTTGAACTATCTCCAGCGTCTCGGCGTCACTTATGTCCAGCTCATGCCCATCTTTGATTTTGGCAGCGTGGACGAGAGCCGCCCCCTGACGCGGCAGTACAACTGGGGCTACGACCCGGCCCACTTCAATCTGCCCGAGGGCAGCTACTCCACCGACCCCACCCGGGGCGAGGTGCGCATCCGGGAGTGCAAGCAGATGATCGCGGCCCTCCACGCAGCGGGCATCGGCGTGGTGATGGACGTGGTGTACAACCACATGTACGGCTGCGACAATGTGCTGAACCGGGCCGTGCCCTACTACTATTTCCGGCAGAACCCGGACGGCAGCTTTTCCAACGGAAGCGGCTGCGGCAACGAGTTTGCCTCCGAGCGGCCCATGGCCCGGCGGTATCTCATCGAATCGGTGCTGTATTGGGCGCAGGAATACCACATCGACGGCTTCCGCTTCGACCTGATGGGTCTTTTTGATGTAGAGACCATGAACCAGCTGCGAGCCGCGCTGGACAAGCTGCCCGGCGGCAAAAGCATCCTGATGTACGGCGAGCCGTGGCAGGGCGGCGGGAGCGCGCTGCGGGCCGCTGCGGCCGACAAAAACGATCTGGCCTTGCTGAACGACCGCATCGGCATTTTCTGCGACAATACCCGGGACGCCATCAAGGGCGGCTGCTTCAATGCCCGGGAGCCCGGCTATGTGGAGGGAAAGACCGAGGCCCTGTGGGACATCGGTGCATCCGTGGCGGCGTGGTGCCGCAGCCCTGCCCTGCCGCCCCACGCCCCGGGGCAGATCGTCAGCTACGTCTCCGCCCACGACAATTTCACGCTGTGGGACAAGCTGCTGCAGGTGCGGTACACAAACCCCGAGTACAGCGCCATGGACAGCGCGGCGCTGGCCCAGAACCGGCTGGCGGCAGGCATCGTCCTCACCAGCATGGGCCTGCCCTTCTGGCAGGCGGGCGAGGAGTTTGCCCGCACCAAAAAGGGCCGCGGCAACACCTATCGTTCTTCCCCGGCGCTGAACCGGCTGGACTGGGCCCGGGCGCAGCAGTACCACAGTCTGGTGGACTACTACCGGGGCCTCATCGGGCTGCGGTATGCTTTCCCCCGGCTGGGCGCGCAGGACAAAGACAGCCCCGCCGCCATCCAGTTCTTTGCGCTGGAGCAGCCTCTTGTGGGCTGGCAGCTGCCCGCCCGCTTTGGGGATGGCGCGCTCTGGCAGGCGCTCTGCGTCTTTTACAACCCCACCGAAAGCGCCAAGACCGTGCCGCTGCCGGAGGGCCGCTGGAAGCTGCTGTGCGACGGCGTTTCCTCCAGCCTGTGGCGGGGCGAAAGTACGCTGCGGCAGGGGCAGACAGAGCTGCTGCCCTGCAGCTGCACGATCTTTGGGCTTGTATAAGCAAAAAGCGTCGAGGCCTCGTAAGGCCTCGACGCTTTTGTGTTGTTTAGGGCATCAGCCCTGCGGCTGCAGGGCGGACTGGGCGTTCTGCTGGCTCTCCTGCTGCTGGGCAGCGGTGGTGCTGTTCTTCTCGCCCAGGGTCAGGGAGATGGTCTGCATCTGGCCGTCGCGGGCGACGGTGATGGAGAGGGTATCCCCTGCGCTGTGGTTCTGGATGATGGTGCCAAGGTCGGTCTTCTGGGCCACCTCGGTGCCGTCGATGCTGACGATGCGGTCGCCCACCTTCAGCCCGGCCTGATCGGCAGGGCCGCCCTTGACGACGTCGGCCACGTAGATGCCGTAGGCGCTCACGCCCAGCTGCTGGGCGGTCTGCGCATCGGTCACAGCCAGATAGGTGATGCCCATGTAGGGACGGCCGGTGACATAGCCGTTCTCCAGCAGATCCTTTGCCACCTTCATGGCATCGTTGATGGGGATGGCAAAGCCCAGGCCCTCCGCATCGGAATCGGAGCTCTTGGCGTTGACGACGCCCACCAGCTCGCCGTTCATGTTGAACAGGCCGCCGCCGGAGTTGCCGGGGCTGACGGAGGCATCCATCTGGATGAGAGACATGGTGTTGACAGAGCCGGAGCTCTGGATGCTGACGGAGCGGTTTAGGGCGCTGACGATGCCGCTGGTGACGGTGCCGCCCAGCTCACCCAGCGGGTTGCCCACAGCCAGCACGTTGTCGCCCACGGTCAGCGCATCGCTGTCGCCCATGGTGGCGGGGGTCAGGCCGGTGGCGTCGATCTTCAGCACGGCGATGTCGCTGGTGGAGTCCTCGCCCACCACGGTGGCTGCGTAATCGGTATCCCCGATGGTCACGGTGACATTGGAAGCGCCGGACACCACATGGGCGCAGGTGAGGATGTAGCCGTCCGAGCTGATGACGACGCCGCTGCCGGCACCGCTTTCCACCTGGCTCTGGCCGTACCAGGACCACTGGGAGTAGACCACCTGCTCGGTGGTGATGACCACGACACTGGGGCTGACCAGCGAGGCCACCTGCGCGGTGGTCATGCCGCTGGAGACGGCCGTGCCGGAAGCTGCATCGCCGGAGCCGGAAGCCGCGCTGGAGCTGGAGCGCTCCACCTGCTGGATCACCACTTTATTGCCGCTGCCGGCCAGTCTGGCTCCGGCAAAGCCGCCCACAAAGCCCATGGCTGCTGCCAGCACCAGCGCCACGACGCTCTGGCCCAGCCTGCCGCTTTTTTTGTGCTTTTTGCGGGGCTTCTGCTCGGGGGCCGCATGGAAAGCCGGGCCCTCCGGGGGAGGCGTCGTGCCGCCGCTGCCTGCATCCGAAACCGGGGCGGCGGCTTCCGGGGCGGCGGGCTCGCCGTAGGTGGAGGCGGTGTTGGCGGTGTTCATGCCGGAGGAGCCCACGTTGGGGTAGCCGGTCTCGCCGGAATCGTTATTATTGGCAGAGGAATAATCGTATTCCCATTTGTTCTCATTTTCCATTGCGATACATCCTTTCTCGGAAGGGGTTGGTTCGGAGGGGGATGCTTTTCCCGCACCTCCTTGGAACTGCTCCTATTGTAACCACCAATTGTGAAAATCAATCGCGGACGCCGTGAAGAATGTGTGAAATACGGTCGTACTGTTTGGCTTGACAAGCGCCCCAAAAGACTGCTATGTTAGAAGCAACCCTCTCCGTCATCGCTGGCGCGATGCCAGCTCCCCCGAAAGGGGAGCCCTTGGCAAAACGGGTCAGTTTCGCACCATAGAAGGAGCCGCTATGAAACTCGAAAAAACACAAACGGGATACGCTTTGTATAAAGAAAAAGCCGTCATTGGCGTGTGCGCCGCCGCGCCCACGGCAGACGGCGCGGTCCTCACGGCCCTATCCATCCTGCCCCAGTGGCGGCGGAAGGGCTACGGCAGCTATCTGTTGAAGGAGGTACTGCGGGCCTACGGCGGATACGACCGCGAGAAGGCCACCGTCTTCACGGCTCCGGCCCCGGCGGACGCGGGCGAGGAGGCTTTCTGGGCAAAGTTTGATTTCCGGCCCGAGGGCGGGCAGCTGGCCCGCCGCCGCACGCCGGACCTGACCGCCGTGCGCTTCGTGCAGGAGCTTCTGGCCCAGCGGCTGGCTTCCCCCGCGCTTTGCATCGACGCCACCTGCGGCAACGGCGGGGACACCGCCTTTTTGTGCGGGCTGTGCCGCGCCTCCGGCGGGCGGGTGCTGGGCTTTGACGTCCAGCCCGAGGCCATCGCCTCCACCCAGGCACACCTCGCCGCCCTCGGGTACGCGGCGGAGCTCCACTGCGACAGCCACGCAAATCTTTTGCAGTATGTGCAGCCCGGCACGGCAGACGCCGTAATGTTCAACTTCGGCTGGCTGCCCGGGGCCGACCACAACGTCTTTTCCACCGCCGAGAGCAGCATCCCCGCGCTGGAAGCAGCCCTGACCGCCCTGCGCCCCGGCGGGGTGCTTTCCGCCATCCTCTACAGCGGCAAAGTCATCGGCTCCGGCGAGAAGGAGCGCATCCTCGCCTGGCTGCGCGCCCTGCCCCTGACAAAATGCACCGTACTGGTGTGCGATTTTGCCAACTGGGCCGAAACAGCCCCCCTCCCCTGCCTCGTTTTGAAAAAATAGCAAAAACTCTTGCAGTTAAGTGGATTTTCTGTTAAAATAAGTGATGTATGCAATTTTAGGGAACTCCCCCAGTCTCGCATACGCTCGACAGCCCCCTCAAAGAGGGAGCCTTTTGCTGCGTACGGGTAAGCCAAGCCTCCCTCCGTGAGGGAGGTGGCATCGCGCCAGCGATGACGGAAGGAGTTTTTTCAGGAGAAATTTCCATGTAAAACGATAAGCTCCCATCTTACTGCTCTAACGATATTAGGAGAACAAAATTTTTATGACAAATCGTGAAGAAATCGAGCGCCGCCGGACGTTTGCGATCATCAGCCACCCGGACGCCGGCAAAACGACGCTGACCGAAAAGCTGCTGCTGTACGGCGGAGCCATCAATCAGGCGGGTTCCGTCAAGGGCAAGCAGAGTGCCAGGCACGCTGTCTCCGACTGGATGGACATCGAGAAGCAGCGCGGTATTTCCGTTACCTCCTCGGTGCTGCAGTTCAACTACGCGGGCAAGTGCGTCAACATTCTGGATACCCCCGGCCATCAGGACTTCTCGGAGGATACCTACCGCACCCTGATGGCGGCGGACTCCGCCGTCATGGTCATCGACGCCGCCAAGGGCGTCGAGGCCCAGACCATCAAGCTGTTCAAGGTCTGCACCCTGCGCCACATCCCCATCTTCACCTTCATCAACAAGATGGACC